>JAQBNG010000049.1 GCA_028288675.1 Flavisolibacter sp.
GAGATGACGGTATTTTATACGCCGCTAAACTGAAAAGATTAGGTGTAAAGGTTGGGGACAAATGCTTTGCGGGACAAATTCATTTGCTAGTTGGATGGCCGCCAGGTGCTGAAGAACTGAAAGAATATCAAACAATGGTAAAAACCGCCATCAAAGAAAGTTTTCATCAGTAATAATCAAAATAAAAACAAACAAGGTTTGAGAAAATAAGCTTTAGATATCCCGAAAAAATTACGCAATGAAAGAAAATAAAGTGCGACAACTTGCAGCGATTATGTTCACAGACATTGTTGGTTACACTGCTTTGATGCAAGGAGATGAAGAAATTGCTACAAACGTTAGAGCGCGGCACCGGGAGGTATTTGAACAACAACACAAATTACATAAGGGAGAAATAATACAATATTATGGGGATGGCACATTAAGTGTTTTTAAAAGTGCTATCACTGCAACAAAATGTGCCGTCGAAATTCAAAGACTTTTGCAGGAAGGAGAACCTGTGCCATTAAGAATTGGATTGCATTTGGGAGACATAGTTTTTAATGAGACAGAAGTTTATGGAGATGGCGTGAATTTCGCTTCACGTATTGAAAGTATGGCTGTAGCAGGTGCTATTCTTTTATCGGGAAAATTAAATGATGAACTTAAAAACCATCCTGCTATATCAACAATTTCTTTGGGTCAATTTGAACTTAAAAACATAGCCCTGCCAGTTGAAGTATTTGCAATTGTGGCCGATGGAATCATAGTTCCTTTGGCATCGGAACTAAAGGGAAAGCAGAAGGTAATAAACAAAACAATTGCGGTGCTCCCCTTTGTAAATATGAGTGCAAGTGCAGAGAACGAATATTTTAGTGATGGCATAACCGAAGAAATCATCAATGCACTGGCTAAGATCAAAAACTTAAGAGTAACATCAAGAACTTCTTCTTTCTTTTTTAAGAATAAAAATATCCCCGTCAAACAAATTGGGACAGAATTAAATGTCTCCACGATCCTGGAAGGAAGTGTTCGTCTATTTGGTAATACGCTTAGAATTACAGCGCAATTGATACAGGCCGAGAAAGATTTTCATTTTTGGTCGGAAACCTGGGATAGGAAACTGGAAAACATATTTGAAATTCAGGATGAGATCAGTCTTTTGATTGCAGAGAAGCTAAGAGAGCATTTAGGTCATTTCGAAATTGGAGAACATCTCGTAAAAAAACAAACGGACAACATAAATGCTTATGAGTATTCGTTGAAAGCAAAATATCATTCTAATAAGTGGAACCCTCAAGATAAGAGGATTGCCATTTCTTTGTACGAGAAAGCAATTGAATTGGATCCGAAGCATACAGAATCCTATTTGGGGCTTGCTGATTGTTATGGCTTTCTAGGAACAAGCGGTTTTATGCCAATAAGTGAAGCCTGGGAAAAATCAGCGCAGTTCACCAAGATGGCCCTTTCATTAAACGACCAGGTACCCGGTGTTCATTTTCAATTAGGGCACATCCATTTTTTTTCTGAATGTAATTTTAGAGAAGCCTTCAAACAAATTTTAAAGGCTATAGAGCTAAAGCCAAATTATGTAGACGCACAGCAGTTCATGTCTTTTTTATATATCATATCGGGTGACATGGAAAAAGCACGTGAACATTTGGACATCGCATTAAGTATAGACCCGCTATCACACGAAACGCATTTTTTTAGTGCTTATTTCCAGTATATGATGGAAGATTACACGGACGGTCTTAAAAAGCTGGAAACCTGTCTGCAATATGATCGGAAAAACATTGCCGCACATACAATGAAATGTTACTGCCTGTTGAAGCTGGGCCGATGTGATGAGGTTATCAATTACTTCGATACAATGCCTGCTGATATTGTAATACATGGAGATAAATTAGGATTAACAACAATAGCCTATGCTATGAAAAAGGATAAAGCAAATACTACAAAATACCTTACCCAGCTATTGGAATATGCCAACACCCCGGATGGATTTCGTGCTCATGCTTACTTGTTTTTATCCTATGTGGTAGCCGGTGAATACGATAAAGCTTTTGAATGGATTCGGCACTCAATAGAATGTAAATCATCTTTACTGCTTTTTAATTTTGCTGACCCTTTAGTCAATGAGATAAAAGACGACCCGAGGTATGCTGAGTTTCATAAAATCATTTATCAGCAGGATTTAATTATTGGTAGTCCTCCTCGAAAGAAGGAACTGCTTGATGTGCGCACAGTTGCGGATTACACAAAACGATTATTGAAGTATATTGGGAAGGAGAAGCCATATTTAAACCCTGATTTATCGTTACGGCTATTGGCAGAGCAGATTGATATTCACCCGAATCAATTATCGTGGTTGCTCAATGAAAGCATTGGTCAAAACTTCAACGAGTTTATTAATCATTACAGGGTGGATGCTTTCAAATTGCTCTCCAATGACCCAAAAAATTCTCATATTACTTTAATGGGTTTGGCTTATGACAGCGGGTTCAATTCAAAAACTGTTTTTAATACCTACTTCAAAAAAGAAACAGGGCTTACGCCTAAGCAATTTATAAAGCTTCAAAACGAGGCTATATAATCATAAAATGGCTGAAAATAGTTTTTAAAAACAATCGTCATTTGTAATAACAATGGAAATATGAACAGAGACCTTAATCAACGCAATAGCTGATAAAATATGGGCAATATTAACCGACTTCGACAAGTATCCTAGGTGATGAATGATAAACTGAAGGAGCTAGGGGAACAAATTGGAAAGGTAAGGCCTCGTTCACTCAAAGAACATCATAATAATTAATCAAGCTTTTTCAGAAGTATGGTAAGCATTGCGCAATCCGGACTTTCATCTGCGCCACATCTTCGCAAATAATAAGAAGAATATCTTTTTTATTTATTATGGAATTGTAAATCTTATACATCTGGATGTGTAAATAAACCAAGATGCTATTCAGACATTTTAAAATTTTAAACCTGTTTTTCCTATTTGCTTTTATAACACCGCACGTATGCAGCGCACAAATTAGTAAACCGCAGCCCGTTAACATTAATGAATTAATAAATTCCATTACCGACAGCTTAAACAAACATTATATTTTTCCGGATAAGGCTGAAAGTATAGCCGCTTACCTTCAATCGCAACTTAAGAAGAACGCTTATAAAGACTTGCTGGGAGATCCTCGAAAACTTGCGCATCAAATAGAACTAGACATACATAGTGTCCATCACGATCCCCATATGCGTGTTCAATTCGATCCTGCTTTTGTGCCCCAGGAAAATAATAAATCTACACTTGAAGACATCAACCAGGCAAAAAGATTCTGGACGGAAAATAATTACATGTTCAAGAAAGTGGAAGTGCTTCCTGGTAATATTGGGTACCTCCCTTTTGATGGATTTATAGAGGAGATAGAAGGTGCCAAACCAACTATTAAGGCTGCTCTTAAATTTCTTGCTAACACCAAAGCCCTGATAATCGATTTAAGACAGAACGGGGGTGGAAGTCCAGAGATGGTAAGCCATATGGAAAGTTATTTTTTTAATGAAAAGACACCAATGAATCACATGATTAACCGCTCCAATCAGGATACTTCTTTTTATTATGCTGACCCTGCCAAATCAGATAGTTTACACCTTTCTATGCCTGTTTATATTTTAACCAGTAAGCATACATTTTCAGCAGCAGAAGATTTTAGCTATGGGATGCAAATAATAAAAAGGGCTATTGTTGTAGGCGAAATAACCGGCGGCGGAGCTCACCCGCAAATGCCTTTCTCTCTTAGCCAGGGCTTTGTGGTATCCATACCGTTTGCCCGATCTTTTAATCCAATTACCAAAACCGACTGGGAGGGAACAGGAGTGATACCGGATGTAAAAACATCAGCGAATGAAGCTTTAATCAAGGCACAAGAACTTGTATTCAGGAGCCAGTTATTAAGTACAACAGATCAAAAAGAGAAAAACAAAAATTTATATTATATAAATTCTCTTTTGGTAAATGATGGAATCAAACCTTTTCCTATAAATAAGTTATCACCTTTTGCAGGTACTTATGGCGGGCTGATAATTTACCTTGGCAAAACCAAACTTTATTGTAAAAACATTTATAAAGGCGGTACTGTTTCGGAGTTAACGCATATAGTCAACAATCTGTTTGTACTCGACAAAGACGCTCAGATAGAATTTGTAAGTGACAGCAAAGGACATTACTCAGGTATAAGGATATTCGTGAATGATGGAAATGTTTTTGAAGAGAAAAAGAGTAAAAACGCACATTAAAATGATATTTCCTTTACAATGCATTGCCATTTTTTTGACAGCCTGACCTTCTTCTCTCCAAAGTAGATGTTACCTAAAATGTAAGGACAGAGTGAACAACAGAGGCGCAATTATGACGAAATACATTAAAATGTTTTGATGAGCACTTTGCTACACTAAAAACATCAATCTCTTATTACTCTTTAATAATCAATCATCATCTTTAAATCTTCAACTAAAAAGTTCGAACTCCCGCTAGTCCTGTGCACGTTTATAGCGGCTGCTCCAAACACATAAGTTTATTCATCCTACTGCCTGTAGCATTTGGAAGTTAATAAGCTGGAAAACATCCTCATTTTAGAAGCACAATTCTGAACCTTAATTACCGGCATTTCTGAGCCTTGTTCTCAATGCAAAAAAGAGGAGGATATAGGCCATTCCTAAGCTAAATCCGCCAACTACATCACTCGCATAATGGTAGCGTAATACTACCCGGCTGATACCAATGGCAACCGAAAAGGCCAGTAACAGCACGGATAACAACCATTTCCACTTTGCCTGCCAAGCGGATTGCCAGACCAGCCAAATTATGGCAGAGCAAAACACAAGTGACGATAGCGAGTGCCCGCTCGGAAAACTGTAGGTCGTTAGCTCATGGAATAAGGGCAGTTCCGGGCGGTGCCTGGCAAATAGGGCCTTCAACCCATACATCAAAAGGGTACTTGTAATGGCTAACGCCGCAATGTCCAGCGCCTCTTTTTTACGATGTGTGAAAAACAACAGGCCAATCAAAATCAGCCAGGCAGGAAAGAGAAAAGAGCTGGAGCCAAAAAAAGTAATGGCTTTAAAAAATTGAATCAATAACGGAGACGAAAATGATTTGAGAAAGGTAAATACCTTCATGTCAAACCAATCTTCTTTTTCCATCACCACTTCATGTGCCAGCAGTACAAACAAACCGAAGGCGAACAAAAAAAGTAACCCAAGCAGGTAAAAGCTCGGCGAATTAAGTTTGAAAAAATTTCCCTGTGCTTTTCTCATTGGTAAATAAAAATTGTACTGCTAATCGGTTTCAAATACTATTAATCTATCGGCCATTGACATTCGGCAACAGTAAATTGAGCCGACAGATCAGACCTTGTTCTTATTCTTTCTTAATTGTACCACAACCGGAATGAGCAAGATTAAAATACTGGCCGGCAAAATATAGCCCAGGTAATTTTTGAGGCCTGGAAACTTGTTGCCCAATAAATAACCGCTCAATAGAAAAAAACTTGTATAAACAACCGTCGCTGATATTGCCAGAGGAAAGAAGTGAGCCTGTTTCATTTTAGTAATGCCCGCCACTATGGGTGTGAAAGGCCTTATCACCGGCATAAACTTTCCCATAACAATAGCCAGCTTCTTGTGCCGGGTAAAATAATCTTCTACTATTGCCAGATATTTCTTTTTAAAGTACCAGGTATCTTTCTTCTGGTATAGATTGGAGCCATATCGCCTGGCAATTGTATAGCCAGAGAAATCTCCGGCAATGCCGGCAACAAAAAGCAGGACAAGAAAAAGAAAGATATTGATCTGCAGCACTCCGGTGCTTACAAAAAGGCCGGAAGAAAAAATCAGGGTTTCTCCTCCCGGGATGATGAGCCCCAGCAGCAAACCGGTTTCAGCAAAAACCAGGATGACAATCAGCGCCAGCCCACCCCACTGAATGATATTTTGTGTATTAAATAAAAGTTCCATAACCATTTTATTCTGCCAAAGCAAACACGCAACTCCAGATAGTGATCTCACCCCTAACAAGCCTTGTAATAACCATTCCTATTTTATGCCAGTCTACAGCATAACATTTCTATGCAGGGGAATTAACAGCTGGTTTCTGCTTCTTTTTTCCAAACCGCCAGTAAATAAGCGGCAGTACAAATAGATTAAGTATAGTAGAAGTAGTCAGCCCACCCAAAATCACTACCGCCATCGGGAATTCAATTTCATGCCCCGGCTTGTTGCCACCAATAACAATAGGTAGCAGCGCCAGTGCTGCTGCCAACGCCGTCATTAAAATCGGTGTCATTCGCTCTTCTGCTCCCCGTATAATCATGTGCAGGCTGAAGGTTTCGCCTTCATGCTTTTCCAAATGCCGGTAATGGCTGATTAACATGATTGCGTTACGGGCCGCTACTCCCAGCACAGTTACAAAACCAACCAGGGAACCAAGCGATAAAACCCCGCCGCCAATCCAGGCAGCATACACACAGCCAGATAGGGCAAAGGGAAGACTTAATAAAATAAGCGAAGCCGTTCTGTACGATTTAAAATCAATGTATAGAATGAGAAAGATGCCAAGCAAGGATATCAGCATCAAACTATACAAACGGGTCTGCGATTCCTGCCGCTCTTTGTATTCGCCTAATACTTCCGGATGATAACCAACATCAAACGGAACGTCCTTCAACTTCGCTTCTACGTCCTTAGCTACTGAACCTAAATCACGTCCTTTGGTATTACAGGTTACATCAATTCTGCGGGAAGATGATTCCCTTGTAATTTCATTTGGTGTTGGTTGTACCTGTACATCTGCTACATCTTTTAATGGCACTCTTCCACCGGCAGGTATATCAATTAATAAATCCCTTATGTTTTCAATATTACTTCGTTGTGCCGGTGTGCCCCAAACCACCACATCAAATATTTTTTGTTCCTGGTAAATTTCTCCGGCTTTAAAACCATTCACCAATACGTTGATAGCATTGCGCACATCAGCTGCAGATAAGCCAAACTGCGCTGCCCTGTCTGGAAGAAATTTAACGGCAAGTTGCGGCACTAAAGTCTGTTGCTGCACCTTCAGATCCGTTACACCTTCTATACCGGAAAGTCTATCGGACACTTCTTTGGCTTTGGTTTGCAGCACGGCTAGATCAGAGCCGTAAATACGGACGACGATAGAGGCACTGGTTCCGGTTAATACTTCCTTCACCCGTTCACGCAGATAGGTGAGCACATCACGGTAAAGACCCGGATAGCCATCCACCACTTCCTGTATTTTAGCCACCGTTACTTCATAATCCACATCGGGACGAACACTGATCCAGTTCTCGGTAAAGTTGGGGCCCACCACTTCATCCGCAACTTCCGCACGACCTATGTGTGCGCCAAAATTTCGTACACCATCTATCGAGCGCAGTTCTTTGCTGGCGCTTATGGTAATACGCTTCATGGCATCCAGCGATGTTCCGGGTTTTTCCACCCAATGCATCAAAAAGTCATATTCCTTAAAATGCGGCAGAAATTCTTCGCCCAGGAATGGCGTTAATAAAACAGAAACAGTTAATAAACTTCCTGCTACCCAAAACGTTCTTTTAGGGCGGCCAATAATTTTATGCAGAAAGGATTCGTAACGGGGTTTTAACCAACGCACCGGTTTCGGTTCCTGGTGGTGCTTTAGCTCTTTGCCCTTGGCGTATTTCTTTTTTAGTAAGATGAGTGAAAGAGCAGGCGTGAGCGTAAGTGCAACAAACAAAGAAGCCAAAATGGCGAGCATGTAAGAAAGAGCCAGCGGCTGAAAAAACGAACCCGATAAACCTGGTAAAAAGAAAACGGGTAACAGAACCAATGCTACGATTAAGCTTCCATAAACCACTGCACTGCGTACTTCCATAGAAGCCCTGTACACTACCTGGATAGCAGGTAGCGGTTTTGCCAGCAGCCGGTTTTCTTTTAACCGTCGAACAATATTTTCTACATCAATAATCGCATCATCTACCACTTCCCCTAATGCAATCAACAACCCGGCAAGCACCATCGTATCAATTGTACCGCCACGATAGTGCAACACAATCATAGCAATGACTAATGATAGTGGAATTGCTAATACACTAATCAACGCTGTTCGCCAATCGTTCAGGAAAAAGAAAAGTACAATCATCACCAGCGCACAACCAATGAGCAAAGCGATGTTGAGGTTATGCAGCGACATTTCAATAAATGTAGCCGGACGGAAAATAGTGGAATCAAATTCCATGTCTTTGAAACCGGGCTTCATTTCTGCCAGCACTTTTTCGACTTGTCTTGTGACCTCCAACGTATTAGCCTGTGGTTGCTTTTCAACAATCAACAGCAGTCCGGGGCCATCATTAATAATGGCGTCTCCAATAGGTGCACGGAATCCTTCACTTACTTCAGCCACTTCACTTAACCGCACTGATAAACCATTTTTTGTCGGTACTGTCACCTTCGCCAAATCTTCTGCCTGGTAGATAAAAGGCAGATGTGAAATGGCCATTCGTTGATTAGGCATATCAACAAAGCCGCCACCAAATTGCCTTGTTGCATTTTGAACAGTTGTGATAACGGTGTTCAATTGAATGTTGTTTGTGTATAAACGCTCAGGGTCTACCCGCACCTGCAACTGCCTATCCCTTTGCCCCCAGATAGCCACATTCGCTACGCCGGAAATTGCCATCAACCGTGGCCGCAGGCTCCAACGCACTTCCGTGGTCATATCCATTTGGGAGAGCTTCTTTGAGCTGATACCAACTTTGAGAATACGGCTGGTGGAAGACAAAGGGGTAAGCATTACAGGCGGACGGGCTACTGTTGGAAGCTGAGAGGCAACCCGTGTTAACCGTTCCTGTACCAACTGCCTTGCTTCAATAACAGATGTGCCCTTTCCAAAATCAACAACAATGGAAGCAAGGCCCAGTACGGACTTGGATCGAAGCCGTGTGGAATAGGGTGTGCCATTTAAGGCATTTTCAATGGGTACGGCAATTAACGCTTCCACTTCGGCCGTGGACAGGCCCGGTGCTTCCACCTGAATTTCTACATAGGGCGGAGCAAACTCCGGAAATACGTCATACGAGGCATTTTGAATAATTCGTGTTCCTACAATCAGTAGTAGTGCCATCAGCACTATTACCACCATTCGTAACCGCAAAGATGTTGCAACAAGCCATTTCATTATTTACCTCCTCCGAATTCAGTTCCAAATAATTCCGCTGCACCTACCGTAACGATCTTTGTTCCGGCTTTCGGTCCTCGTGTCATTACGGCTTTGTTATCAATTACGGTTTGCAATTCTACCCGCTGCCGCACATACGTGTTAGGCGATGGATTAGTGTACACCCAAGTGCTGCCTTGTATATCATAAACGATGGCAGAGAAGGGAATAATAATACCGGAAGCAGTGCCACTAAAGGGAAGTGTAACACTTACTTTTTGTCCGGGGCGAAGCTCTCCCTTGCTGTTATCTATTTCGTAGTAGAGGTCAATGGAAGTAGCTAACGGGTCGGACGTTTGCGGGCCTGTAACCGCCTTTGCTCTAATCGTATTACCCGAACCACCTGATAAGTTTTGTATGGTAGCAGTGCCGCCTTTTTCAATACGGCTTTCGTCACCGGCATACAAGGGAACCCGAACCCACAAAGGATTGAGTTGAACTATATCCATTATTGGTGCTGATGCAGACAACACTTGTGAAGGGGTGCTATACAATTTTAAAACAGTTCCTGAGATGGGTGCTTCCATGTTCATCGTAGAAAGGCGGGAGGTCGCAGAACTTGGATTGCCTCGTAGTAATTCAACCCTGCCTCTTGCTACTCTTAATTGTGCATTGATGGCTGCCAGTTCTGCCTCCGCCTCTTGTTTTGCACGTAGGCTACCTGATTTTTCTTCGTACATCCGTGTGGTACGTTTTACCTTTTCCGAAGTGGTGGCATACTGCACCTGTCGCTGTGCTAATTCTTCCTGCGCAGAGATCAGGTTTTCAGACGGCATAATTAGGAGGCGAAAAAGCTGCTGCCCTCTAACCACTTTGCTCCCTGCTGTAATGTTTCGACCCGATGCCATTAGCGTACCTGCAACGGGTGCGGTTATGGTTATCATCTTTCCGGGTATCGGCATGACTTCACCACTAAATAAGCGGCTGTTACTAACCGAAGTTTCAACCACTTCCGTTGTTTGAATACCCAGCCGTTGTACCGCTTTTTCGGTTAGGGTGATCGTATTAAGGTCACCTTCTTTCAAAGGGTTACTTTGCTTTGCCGGTGCAACAGGTTTGGTTTCTGTCTTCGACTTACAGCCAATTAAAAACACAAAAAAAAGAAGTAAGAAAATGCTATGCTTCATCATCAGTTATTCCATTTATTACCAATTGAAAAATTCAAGGCGCTTACTGTTCGGCGTATATCTGCCTGTATTTCTACCCGTCGCAACCTGGCATTAAGCAATTGCCGTTGTGCTTCCAATACAGGCAGGTAAGAAATATCACCGTTGCGATAAGATGATTGCGATAAACGAACGGCTTCTTCCAAGGCAGGCAATGTACCGCCAGCCCAAATCTGGTGCGATTGCCACGCTTGTTCGTAGCGTTGATAGGCGTTGGCTACATCCATTGCAATACGTTGCCTTGTTGCTACATATTGAAAGGCAGCCGCTTCCATTTCTGCTTTGGCACGGGCAATTCGTCCCTGGTTACGATTAAGGATTGGGATTTCAGCTTGTATTCCGGGATTAAACGCATTGGGCAGAAATTTACTTCCACCGTTAGCTGGGATATGTTGATAGTTGAGTGTAGGAATAAAGGAAATGATGCGGCTGCGTTCCCATCCCAAACGTTTGCCGATGGCTTCAATATTTATTTGGGCTGCCCGCAGCTCTGGTTGATAATCCCAAGCCAATTGCAGATAGGCTTGCTCCACTACTTTTTGCGAATCGGAATAAAATGTAGTTGGCTGAATAGTGATAGATGTATCGGGAGAAAAACCCATCAGCACTGTTAAAGCATTTTTTTTAAGAATGGTGTCCAGCCTTGCCCTGACAACATCATCAATTGCGGTAGCGGAATCGGCACGAAAGGTGACGACTTCCAACTCGCTGACATCGCCATTGCGTAATCGTGAATTAGCTAAGTCCGCCATCTCCTTTCTTATGCGGGCATTTTCATTCAGGATAACATACCGTTCCCTTGATAACAAAAAATCGGTGTAGGCTACTTGTACATCACGAATCAAGGTATAGGTACGCTGCAAAGAAGTTTGCGCAACCCGGAGGGCTTCTGTTTGTGCAGAGGCAATGCGCTTTGGCCGTTGAAATAAAAAGTCAAAAGCAAAGTTGATATAACCCGATACCTGCAAACCGCCGGATGGGGCGAGATAACGAAGCAATGGATTAGAAACAATCCCGGCATCAATTACATCGGCTTGCGCAACGGCAATTGTAGCCAGATCGGCTTGTAGTTGGCCATTGTTCCAAAGAGCAATGGATACGGCTTCTTCTTCGGTGATACCATCCACCGGATTTACCTGCGGAGGCATAGCAGTGATACCCGGTTTGCTTTCCGTTTGTATCGTGAAGCCAGTAGCTTTTTGTAAACTGTCGGAAACAACGGTACGGGAAATAGTGGCAGGTGTTTTACAACCACAGAAGAAATATATCAATACGCCGATACAAAGAATGTTTGTAACCCTCATCAAATTGTTTTGCATAGAAAAGGCAAACGTATCGGGCAATTCTGAAATAAAACTGAAGATGAAGAATAAAAAGGGTAGTTAACTATATTATAGCTTTTTTACCCGTTTGCGCAGCTACAACTTTTCTTCAACTTTATCCTCCATTTTTATACTCTAAACAAGACATTTATGTGGTGGATATATGCGCTGCTTTCTGCCTTCTTCGCTGCGTTAACAGCAATTCTGGCGAAGGTGGGCATTAAAGGGGTAAATTCTGATTTGGCTACGGCTATTCGCACAAGTGTTATCCTATTCATTACCTGGGGCATTGCTATTTTTCGTGGCGGCACGGCTACGGTTACTACCCTGTCCAAACACAACTTGCTTTTCCTCGGTTTATCCGGTATAGCAACCGGCTTGTCGTGGGTATTTTATTTTAAAGCCTTACAGATAGGCAAGGTGTCGCAGGTGGCCCCGGTTGATAAGCTAAGCGTGGCGTTAGCTATCGTGCTGTCGGTAATTTTTCTTGGAGAATCCCTGACGTGGAAGGATGCTATTGGAGCCGCATTAATTGTTGTTGGAACCCTTATTTTAATTTTGTAACAATGAAGGTATTGGTTGTTGAAGACGAGAAGGAGTTATCTCTTAGCATTTGTGATTATCTCGCAAACGAACAATTTATTTGCGAACAGGCGGCTACGTATTGGGCGGCACAGGAAAAAATTGAGCTTTACGATTATGCCTGTATTATTTTAGACATCAACCTTCCGGACGGAAGCGGCATTGACCTTTTAAAACAGTTAAAGCAACAAGGGAAAATAGATGGTGTGCTCATTGTCTCTGCAAAAAACTCCATTGACGATAAAGTGTACGGCCTGAAGGCTGGTGCCGATGATTATCTCACTAAGCCCTTCCACCTTTCGGAATTAGCCGCCCGTGTTGCCGCCATCATCCGCCGCAAATCATTTGACGGAAAAAACATCATCAACTTTGACGTGCTTGAAATAGACCTGAATCAGAAAATGGTAAAAGCCAAAGAGCAAAGCCTCGACCTGACAAAGAAAGAGTACGAGCTATTGTTGTACTTTATTAGCAATAAAAACAAAGTGATTTCCAAAGGAGCCATAGCCTTGCACTTATGGGGCGATGATATGGACATGACGAACAACTACGATTTTATTTATACACACATAAAAAACCTGCGCAGGAAGTTGGTGCAGGCAGGAGCATCCGATTACATTCAGTCCGTTTACGGAATGGGTTACAAACTTGCCTACAGCAAATGAAAACAAAACTATTTGCCAAATACAGCCGCATCACCATTTTGGTTACCATCGTTATTTTTTTAATAGCCAGCATCGCCTTTTACATCACGTTACATTATGTGCAACTAAACCAGGTGGATGAAGATTTAAAGATAGAAGAAGAGGAAATTGTTCTTTACGTAAAACAATATAACGAGCTGCCAAAAACATTCTCCGTAGATGATCAGCTAATTGAATTTACATCAACGAACGAACCCTTCACGAAACGTTACTTTAATCGCACCGACTTAAAGGACGGAAAAGGTCATCTGGAAGATTTCAGGCAATTAATCTTTGGTGTGCAGGCAAACGGACAATGGTTTAAGGCAACGGTTTCAAAATCGTTGGAAGAAACCGACCACCTAGTGACCGCCATACTTTGGTTAACTTCTTCCACCATTTTATTAATATTGTTGGCGTCATTTATTATCAACCGCTTTGTATTAAAGCGGTTGTGGAAACCGTTCTTTACTACGTTAGCTGCGGTAAAAGAATTTAAAGTCAATAGGGCTCAAGGGCTTGAATTTCCGGCAACAACTACCGAAGAGTTCGGGCAAATGATAGATACGCTGCAACAAACTACACAGCAGGCACAATTGGAATACCTGTCCCTGAAAACATTCAGCGAGAATGCTTCGCATGAAATTCAAACGCCGATTGCCATTATTCGATCAAAACTGGATTTATTGATTCAGGATGAACAGTTAACCGAAAAACAAAGTAGTACCCTTCAGGCTATTTATGCAGCCATTCAAAGGCTTACCCGCTTAAATTCTTCGCTTTTACTTCTTGCTAAAATTGAAAACAAGCAATATGAAGCAGTTGAAACAGTTGACCTGAAGGCTAAGCTGGAGGAAAGGCTTACTGACTTTGCGGAACTCTGGCAGGCGCAGGAAATTCAAGTGACTTCCTCACTGAAAGAAAGTTCTCTTTCAATGAATAGTGAGCTAGCCGATATTTTAATCAATAACCTTTTAAGTAATGCCACAAGGCACAATCATGAACAGGGGTCAATTCAGGTATTGTTGACAGATAACACCCTCACTGTTTCCAATACAAGTAAAGGGAGCGCCTTAGACCAAACTAAACTGTTTGCCCGTTTTTATAAGCCATCGCAAAGTAAAGATGATAATGGCTTGGGACTTTCCATCATTAGGCAAATTTGCGAAGCGTCCGGCCTCATAGTTCACTATGCATATGCAAATGCCCGGCACACATTTACCATTGAAAAGAAAAGAGCCTAATGCACTATGGCTTTTAGAAAACTGCCACTCGCATCAAAGATTAAATCTTTTTTATTTACCTGCGCTTCGTAAGTAGTTTCGCCGGTGTTGGTTACAATTTTCGCTGCTTCTTTTATAGCCCCCCATTTGTAAGCCTTATTTACGTAATCTCTTGCACTTACAGGTAAATCTTTACTATCAATTTCTGTTTCTGTTTCAAGAATAACTCCTTTTGCATTTAACACGCAGGACATTCTTTTGCCGGATTCGTTGAAGTTAACTTCATAAGCATCTTTTTCTTTTTCCCACTTTGCTTTTACGGCTGGATGGGCCGCAGTAAAAGAATTGATAACTTCTTGTGGCACTTTTGATGAAGCTATCTTCTGTGCGAAAGCAGATACCACGACACACGATATTAACATACATAAGAAAATTGGTTTCATGTTTTGAACTTTTGTCAAACCTATTATATGATTCTGTTTACATTTTGAAGGCAGGTGTCCACACTTCAGATTTTCTTCATAATTGATACTCACTTTCATGCTTGGGTATACGTTTTTATATAAAAAACGTTTGGTCAAGGCCTGGGTGGCCTGTATCAACTAGTCGTAATTTTAAAATGGAATGTGTAAATGAAAAGGTTTTTTTTGCTCTTTTGCGTCTTGTTTTCTTTCTGTGCCTACAGCCAGCAAACCGATACCCTCATCAGAAAATTGGATAGCCTCAGCCGCAAAACAGATAGTGCTAACGGCCAAATAAACAATACAACGCCGGACGCCTACAATGAAGCGACAACAATTGGCTTTGGAGATTTTTTTATTCTGGAAGGAAGCAACCTGAAACAGGCATTTACCAAACCTTTTCACATGACAAAGCAAAACTGGAAAGATTTTGGAAAGTTTGCCTTAGTTATGGGTGCTTTAGCTTTAGCTGACGAGCCTGTTCAAAAACTTGCGCTGGACTTACGCAATCAAAACAAGGGGCTGCGAAGGACTAGCGAATTTATTACCGAATTTGGTGGCACCTACGAGGGTTATACTTTGGCCGCTTTGGCCGCTTACGGATTTGTGTTTACCAATAAAAAAATGCAAACAACCACACTGTTAGCATTGCAGTCTTACATGACCAGCACGGCAGTTTATAGTGTAGTAAAGTTGGTTACAGGCCGGCAACGGCCGTATGCTGCTAACCCAAATTCCATGGAGGCCGAACCAACCTTTCGAGGGCCATTTAAAACAATCAAAGATGCCAATGGAAATAAATTAAACGGCGCTTTCCCATCGGGACATACCTCAGCAGCCTTCGCTGCCGCCACGGTATATGCCTTAGAATATAAAGATCGTCCGTGGGTTCCCATTCTTTGCTATACAACTGCCAGTTTAGTTGGCCTTACTCGCATCACAGAAAATAAGCACTGGGTAACTGATGTGGTGGCGGGAGCTGCGCTTGGTTACTTAACAGGGAAACTTGTTGTGAACAACTATCATCGTTACGCCAAATTGAAAGCACCTAAGCAGCTAAAGAACTCTGTTAGTTTTTCGATGGGTTACAATAGCGGACAGCTTATGCCAGGGCTTGTCTGGAAATTTTAAGCTTTATAAGCTGTTATCGAACTGCAATTTTTCTTCTTTTTCTTTTTTGATGATGCCAAACCGATAACTGACTCCAAGAAACATAATCAGGCCGTCACGTCTGCCAACTGAAACCTGCTGTAGATATGGCGTATTTAATTCCATTTTTTGCCGTTGCGAGCTGAAAATATCGGAGGCCGTCAGTGTAACAGAAAGTTTATTCTTTAGGAAGTCTTGCCGCATTCCACTATTTACAACTATTGCCGGATACATTTTTCCTTGTGGGGTCAAACGTGCAGAACGATAGTTACTGCTTACCTGCAACATCGTAGTTTTTGTTATGGTAAAGCTGCTGGTTAGAGTGGAGGAAAACGAATAGATAGAACGGTTTTGTATGTAGCCCAAATTGGACGCATTGATGCGATTATAGAAAACATTGGTGCTAAAACTGGCGGCCAAAAAATTGCCGGCCTTTGCTGAAAGAATTGTCTCCAGTCCAGCCGATTGATCGTTGCTTAAATTTTGGGTTGTGCTAAGTAATGTTGTGTCATTCAAAGGAATAACTACAGAAGTAAATCCGTTTTGCTTGTACCGGTAATAGATGCTTGGCACAATCGTAAAATGCTTGTTCTGCCATTTGTAACCGAATTCAGTTGAATGAATAATTTCAGGCAACAGCTTTGGATTACCTGCCCGCAAATTTCTTGGGTCCTGGTATTCGGGAAAAGGGTTTAACTCATCGGCTTCCGGACGGTTCACCCGTTTGCTGTAATTGAGTTGCAATTCGCTGGATTCACCTGCTTTATAAGACAAGTGCACCGTAGGGTAAACGTTGAAGTAGTTATTTGTTACGAACGAATCAAGGTTTATTAAATGCCCTCTGGTAAAAACAGCTTCGTTTCTCACCCCAATCTCATACCCAAATTTTTCAAAACTTTTTTGGTAGGTGCCGTATATCGCATGAACATCTTCGTTATAAATAAAGCGGTTGCTTTTTACGGCATCTTTTACAAATGCATTTTGTGAACCATCGTAATACTCACCATAAAAATTCAAATCAACCCTGTTGTATAAACCGTCATAACCAACCTCCAGTTTTGAATCTTCTGAAAGAGAGTTTGAATAGTCAGCGGTTAGTTGATTTTGTTTTGTGCCTTGTGCAATAAGGGTATTATCCATCGTAGTAAGCGGTGATGGCAAGCGATAGATATTAGTGTAATGGTTATCTTCTATCTCATCTTCCTTTGAAGTATTGAATTCTACCCGCAGGTCGTGGTCTTCTTTTGCAAAGTTGTGCTGGAAATAAAAGGTTGCATTTTTTTGTTTCTCCACTTCGGGATCGTATCGCAAACGGTCGTAATCCGATGTAATGACATTGCGGTTGTTAAAACTTAAATTAGTTGCCACATCTTCCCGTATCTGCTTTCGGTAATAATAAGTGCCCGATGCACCAATGCTGTTTTTGTCATCAATTGTATAGTCTATGCCGCCTGAAATAATATGTGCCCGCGGCTTGGCTACCGAGTTTGTAGCTTGATTATAGAAGCTCTTGGCTCCCAGGGTTATGCTGTCGAGGTTAATTCTATTGATATTATTGTATCGTAACCTCGTGTCGTTTCTAAAACTGTAGCTACCAAATAAATTAAAGTTCTTTGGCCGGTAGTTTAAACTCAGATTTCCATTGTAACGATCCTTATTGCCTGCATTTATAGTAGTTGTTCCATTAAAGCCATTGCGAATATTTTTCTTCAGAACAATGTTGATGATGCCGGACGTGCCATCCGGACGATAACGGGCCGATGGATTGGTTATGACTTCAATCCGTTCAATAGAATTAGCGGGAAGATTTTGCAAAACTTCAGCCCTTGTACGGCCCATTAACGGATTGGGCTTACCGTTAATTAAAATCATTACATCGCCCGAACCACGCAAGGCAACATTACCCTCCACATCTACTTCTACCGATGGAATATTTTTTAAAATATCCGAAGCGGTACCGGAGCGGCTCATAATATCCTGCTCTACATTATAGACTTTACGGTCAATGGAAGTATTGAGTTGTGCTTTTGTTCCGGTAACAGTGATGTTAGCTAGTGTGTTGGGGGCAGATAACAATTCTATTGTACCAACTTCGTATTTACTGTTTTCGGAAAGCAAAAAATGTGTGGACTGAATATTACCATAGCCGATAAAACTGCTGCGGATAAAATAATTGCCCTGTGCAATCTCTGTTATTGTATAGCGGCCTTTTTTGTCTGTGACTGTTCCTTTCACCAAAATAGTATCGGGAAGGCGAAAAAGTTCTACTGATGCAAATTCAATCGGCTTTTGTGAGACTTTGTCAACGACAGCGCCTGATACTGATGATTGTGAAAATAGTCTTAGACTGAACAAGGTCATTCCTATCAGCACAAAGTAAAATCGCATCATAGCTGTTGGCATTGCGCGAAGCTATTATTTGATTTTGAAGAAAGTCTGAAGATGGCACATAACGGAAGGCCGTTTATCAAAAGCCTTGACTTTCGATACGGTAAGGATTATTTTATTGCTACATAACTGTCTTGTGATTTCCGAATCACAAATTAAATTTCTAAATAATTGCCAGAATAGTGTGGCGTTTTAATTTGAATGAAACATCTTAAATTTCGTGGCTGCTGCTAACTTGCTTTTAAAATTTTTCTATTAAATAGAGTTAAGCTGGACTGCGTTTTCAAGTTCATTTTCAAAACGTTGTATCCATTGAGGTACACTAGGTGCATCAATTATTTTCCATTAGCCTGCTGCTTTTAAATCCATCCGAAAGAGATAGGGCTTATTATTATTATCGCTTACCGTTATGTAGTATCTGCTTTCATTAACTAATAGACTCTCATAAAATTAAATTCTACGATCAGCCATCTATTTCAATCCTTTTAGTAAAGTCCCCATTCAACAGTTTTTAAGCGGTGCAAAGCTCAAAGCGAAATTGCATTTACGAAGCAGGCTGATGCAAAGCAACAAATAAAAAGGCCGGATAGAAATCCAGCCTTGTGTAAAATCCAATATCCTATGAAAAACCATAGACGTCTAAACAAATAACACTCCAGAGTTAGCCAGAACGTAACATCTACTTTCAATAGTATCCTTATTGCTCAGTTTGAGCAAGCGTTTCTTCATCTTGCGAAGAAGCACTTGAGTTTACCTATTATTTTGCACACGTAGTTTTAATTGGCTTTGGATTGGAAAAACCCTAAGAAGGTAAAGAAAATTATTGTGTCAATAACAGGTATACAGCTTTTAGCTAATGAAGAGGGATTGAATTATTTTTCATGTATCATTCGTACTCGCTGGGAGCAATGCATTCCTGCCAGTACTCTACAATTTTCCTTATGGTGTTTTTCAAAGCCGCTATTGAAGATGGTTTAACAAAGAAGCCCTGTACGGACAGTGCATAGGCATCTATTACAGCTTTTTTGTTTGCCCCTGTTGTGAAAAAAAGGTAAGGAATGCACTTTGTTTGTAATTGCTCATTGGTAAAGATCTTATTCCTAAGTTCAAATCCATTAATCCTGGGCATATTGATATCGGATAGTACTAAGAAAGGTTGTATATCACTTCTGTTGAGGTACTCTAGTGCCTCATTGCCGTCTGCATAAAAGATTACTTCATTACCATAATCCAAGCTTTTAAATATATCGGTAAGAATTTCCTGATCGTCTAAATCGTCTTCTATAATGATGATCGGGCCTTTTTTGTTCATGGTGAATCCGTTAAAAAGATGAATATAGGAAAAGCTTCCTCAGGGTTTAATAAAAAAAACCCGCTTACTAGTATCAGGTAGACAAAGGAGCAATCAACTAATTAATGGCGTTAT
>JAQBNG010000005.1 GCA_028288675.1 Flavisolibacter sp.
TCTTTATTTGTCCCAGAACTACTCTTGCCCGGTCAAAAAAATTAATCATGTCCGGCTCCATTTTGCGGTCGAAAAGTTTATAAAAATAAAAGTTAGCGCCATTCCAGTCATTGTATTCAAATTCGACATGAACATAAGGAGTGCCAGTGTTCATGCCTGACTGCCTAAGAGTGGAGAAACTATTACACTTTATTTGGTCGAGCCGTTGCTTAATATTTTCAATTGTGGTTTTGGTAGCGCCTTCTTGATTTAAAACCTTTTGAAGTCGTGAGTCATTTAAGTTTTGAATCATAAATGCGTAACCTTCTCCATTTCTATCAATAGAGTCACAATAAATGTTGATGCCGTCTAACCCGCTTCGTCCATATTTAAATTGAATAGACCTTAATATTTTAAATGCAGCTACTTCTTTAGCTAATGATTGAAATGCTTGCTTGTTCTTTTCATAGTTGACGCTTATCTCTGTCTTTATTACTTCATGGTCTTTTTGAATGAAAGAAGAACTTTCGTCCGAGCACGAGAATGTCAGAAAGGTTAGAGCTATCAGTAAATATTTCATTTCAAATTTTAGGAGACCGGTTGTGCCTAACAGTTAATATGCGCATGTTCTTGCTCCAAACTTAATTCATTATCAATACTAAAAGAAGCAATAATCTTTGCCCAATAGAATTACAAAACGTACAAGGTAGTGACACAACAGACGCTTAATAGTAGCACTTCCGCTTAGTACACAAAAGAAAAACCCAAGCACCAAACCCGCTTTCAACCTCAAATGAATTCGATTATCTTCGGCCTTCTGATGAGAAGAACCTGTGCGATTAGCTCACATCAAAAATCTTTATGAAGAACATTAAAATAATTGAAGTGCCCTCTGAGATTGGCGCCGGCACCCGTGGTGCTTCATTAGGTGTTGAAGCCATAAAAATTGCTGCGCTCGATTTCATGAGCAACTTCTTTATTCATTTCCCCTGCGAAAAAATTCCTGTTGAAAATAAGCTGCTTTACGAACCTATCGAATCGCCCTATGCCAAGCGTATCAAAGGCGTGGTTTCTATGTACGAAAAAGTTAGCAAGTCTATTCACGATACCATCAAATCAAATTTTTTTCCTGTTGTTTTAAGCGGCGATCATAGCATAGCCGGGGCAACCATTGCCGGTATTAAAATGGCAAAACCCAATAGTAAATTGGGCGTCATCTGGATTGACGCACATGCCGATCTGCATACGCCTTATACCACGCCATCCGGCAACATGCATGGGATGCCCTTATCAGCTTCTATAAATGAAGACAATAAAGAATGTGGCGTACATGAACTGGATAATGACACAGCAAAACAGTGGAATTATTTAAAAAATTTAGGCAAGATTTCTCCCAAGGTTTTACCGGAAGATGTTGTGTTCATTTCCCTGCGCGATTTTGAAAAAGAGGAAAAGCACCTTATTGACAAATACAGCATGAAGGTGATCACCACCAAGGAAGTGCGTAACAAAGGCGCTGAAAACATTGTGCGTTCTATTACCCGGTATTTTAGCGACTGCACTGATATTTATGTTTCGTTTGATGTAGATAGCCTGGACTCTACTTTGACAAAAGGCACGGGTACGCCGGTAAGCAATGGCCTGCGTGAACGGGAAGCGGAAGACATTATTAGTAAGCTAATGCAAAACCGAAAAGTATGCTGCTTTGAAATTACTGAAGTGAACCCTACATTGGATAAAGAGAACCTGATGGCGGAAATTGCTTTCAACATTTTACAGCGCAGTGTAAATGTGCTGATGATGTCGTGATCCACATTTATAAACTACTAAAAACTATCAATCCCTGTTTATGAAAACTCTTTTTTTAACCCTGGCAATTTTACTTTCTCTCACCTGCTTTTCGCAAGCTTCTTATAAAGATTCTATTGTAGCCCATCTTAAAAACTATGTGCAAAACCACACGGTGGTGAAAGGCCATGATAAGGATCACATGAAATTTTATGAAGTGGATGAAGCCTACAAGGTTATTGCCAATTTTAAAACGCCGGAGACAACAGGTTGGATCACTTTTAAAACATCAGGAAAACAAACGAAAGTTTATAGATTATACGGCACCTTATCGTTCCTGATAGGCAATGAAACTTACCGGTTAAATGTTTACCAGTCGCAGGACCTGATGACGAATGAAGCCTATAAAAATTATTTATTCCTTCCCTTTACGGATGCCACCACCGGTACTGAAACGTATAGCAGCGGGCGGTACTTAGACCTAACCACTGATGACATAAAAGGAAATAAAGTGGTATTGGATTTCAACAAAGCCTACAACCCTTATTGTGCTTATGTTACTGGCATTTATAACTGTCCCATTCCGCCAAAGGAAAACACACTCCCTGTAGCTATAAAAGCAGGTGAAAAAAATTTTACCACCAGCCACTGATTTAATCAATCACAAAGGATTGGTTCAAACCTTCTGCAATAATTAACCGCAGGAACTGTTTAAAGTTCAAAATTTCTTAGTTTATACTTTCATTTTTTTATGGCAATACGAAAGGAAATACGGATTGGAATGGATAAATGATCGCGAAGCTTTATCCATGCAAATCCTCTTACTCATTCGGAAACGGTGCTTATTAATTTTCATATAAAGTTTCATATTTGCAGTTATGCCTGATTATATCGACCAGTTAAACAGGGAAGTAACGATAATAGAACGGCCTGCCCGTATCATCTCTCTTGTTCCATCGCAAACAGAATTATTGCATCATCTTGAATTAGAAGAAGAAGTCATTGGGATCACCAAATTTTGTGTGCATCCCCATGAATGGTTTAGAAAAAAGACAAGAATTGGCGGAACAAAAGATATTCATCTTCAAAAAATTAAAGAACTTCAGCCTGATTTAATTATTGCCAACAAAGAAGAAAATGTGCGGCAGCAAATTGAAGAACTGGCTGCGGCATTCCCGGTTTGGATAAGCGACATAAATACATTGGATGATGCGTTGCTGATGATAAACAGCATTGGAGAAATAACAGGTAAAGAGGAAAAAGCAGCAACATTGATCAGCCGAATTAAAATGAACTTTTCAGGCCTCAAATTACAAATCAAAAACACTAAACTAAAGGCCTGCTACCTGATTTGGAAAGAGCCTTACATGACTGTTGGCGGCGATACTTTCATCCATGATATGCTCACCAAAGCCGGCTTCGAAAACATCTTTCAGCACAAGCAACGCTACCCCGAAATTTCAATCACTGATTTGCAAATTGCTGATTGCCAATTGCTGTTTCTTTCCTCCGAACCTTATCCTTTTAAACAAAAACATATTGACGAATTACAAACGCAACTGCCACAAACGAAAATTATTTTAGTTGACGGTGAAATCTTTAGCTGGTATGGAAGCCGCCTTTTAAAAGCAACGGAATATTTTAGTGTCCTCCATCACCAAACAGCTTCGATGGTGTAGCTTCGGCACATGCAGGAAGAAGCAAATCCTTCGCGGAAGAAACCATTTTTTCCTATCAATACGGCGCTGCGCCATTATTTAAAAACCCATGGAAGGGAAACAGCTTTGCCTGTATCGTACACCGACCTTTTAAACATCACCTACTCCGTTCCTATAAAGGATAAAACCGGTAAAGACACGCTATGGGAAAAGGCTGTATATGATATGCGTGACTGGAATTATATTAAGGAAGGCCTGATTAAATTGTACGCCATTATAAAAACAGAAGGCGATTTCACGTTTACAAAACACCTTGATGTAGCCCGGATTGATTACTGCACTTTCGGCAACTCCAACCCTTTTCGCATTCGTATTGTAAACCGCTACAACGATAATTACGATCATTATTATATTAAGAAAGAAGATGCTTCAAGAGTGTATGGATTAGAGCTGGAACACATGCTATCGCCCAACCGTATGACCTTTCTTACCAACAATGATACACTGGTGGAAGAACACATTCCCGGCATACCCGGAGATGTATTTATCAATGACTACCTACACCGTAGCGAAACCAATAAAATCCGTCTGGCTAAAGAGTTTGTAAAATTTAATGAGCGTTGCTTTTTACGCTTGCTGGGCGATATGCGCAGCTATAACTACGTGGTGGAAATAACGCCGGATATAGAAGACTTTCAATATCGCATTCGTGCTATTGACTTTGACCAGCAATCTTATGAGGGACGAAAAAACTTGTACCTGCCGCAGTTCTTCAAAGAAAATAATGCCTTTGTTGACCTGACACTGAAACACCTTAATACTGAGTCCATTGAACAGTACCAGGCCGAAGAAAGAACCCTTATCGCTTATCGTGTGGCTGCAGCCCGCTACCGTATTATGGATTTGCTGAATATTATGTCGGCTGATGTGATTACTACCGAAGAAAAAAGGGATCAGCTCAAAGAAGAATTAGAGGCATTCTTTCAAAGCGCCATCTTTCACCGTTGCAAAACAATGGGCGAGATTGTAAAACAAATGCTTCGCTTTGTGCTGCAACCTTATCTTACAAGGATACAAAAGAATTTAGGGAAGATCGTGGACTAAACTTTACCACGGGCTTAGGCTATTTACTACTTTCAACTTTGAACATAAAAAATCATTTCGCTTCGCAAAACCTGGGTAAGAAGCAGGCACATTGAATCCCACCAATAAGCAGAAAACTAAGAGTCTTATCTTATGTCCTCAAGGAGAATGAAAATTTAAAATGAATCTACTTTAAAAGGCTAAGGTGAGGGTTACCTAAAAATTCTCCAAATGTCCAGCCCGAACGCATAGAGCATTAAACCTAATAATAGCGCCATGCCCGCCATTTGCGCATACTCCATAAATTTATCGCTTGGCTTGCGACCGGTTATCATTTCATAAATAGTAAATAGTGCGTGGCCACCATCTAATGCCGGAATAGGAAGAATATTCATAAAGGCAAGTATGATAGAAAACATTGCCGTCATCGTCCAGAAGCGGTGCCAGTCCCAAACACCGCCAAAAGTTTTACCAATGGAAATTACACTGCCTAAATTATCAGATACTTTGTGTTCTTTAGATGTAAACAATAAGCGAATGCCTGTCATATAATCGCTTAAACGATCAATGCCATAATTGATGCCCGCGGGGATAGATGAAAAGAAAGAATACTCTTTCTTTTCTGAGCCTAATACTTCATAAGGATCTCTTGTTTCAATGCCCACTTGTGCGGCAGCATTTGTTGTAGCAACAACTTGCGCCGTATCGCTACCATTACGCAAAACAGTAAGCGTAACGTTGGCATTCTTAAGGTTTTTTTTAGTTGCTAAAAAATCGTCGTAGTAAGAAACCGGGGTGCCGTTCAATGCAATAACCTGGTCGCCTGGCAGAAGTTTGCCCGATACATATTTTGCCTCGGGATCAGCCTTAATAACTACCGGTGTACGGGGTGAAACAAAACCACGCAATTGCGTTTTTGTCAAACTGGAAAGCAAACCTTTTGGCAACAATATAGCGGTATCGATACCATTACGATTGACAGAAAGTGTTACTCTTTCATTCAATACAATTCCTTTTGCGAGGTCATCAAAATAGGTTAACGGCTTTCCATTAACGGCAGTAATTCTATCGCCGGTTTTTATACCCGAAGCAGTTGCCAAAGAATCTGCAGACACACCATATTTCACATTAGCTGTTGGCAATCTTTCTTCGCCCCATACAAATAAAATCATGGCAAAAATGAGCAGCGCTAAAATGAAGTTGACGGTTACACCACCGAGCATAATTATCAAACGCTGCCAGGCCGGTTTCGCCCTGAATTCATACGGTTGCGCCGGCAATTGCATTTGCTCTTTGTCCATGCTTTCGTCCATCATGCCGGCAATTTTTACATAGCCGCCAAGTGGTATCCAGCCAAGGCCGTATTCAGTTTCACCTTTTTTAGTTTTCCATAAAGAGAACCATGGATTGAAGAACAGGTAAAATTTATCTACCCGGCACCCAAACCATTTGGCAGGAAAAAAATGGCCCATCTCGTGGAGAACAACCAATATAGAAAAAGCTAAAATAAACTGGCCAATGTTAGCGAAGAGTGCAGACCAGTTAATTGCAAGTAGAATCATGTTATCGTTTCGCTTCCTTACTTACTTAAATTGGTAGTAAGGGGAGTTTTTTGTTGAATAATGTTATGAACCCTGAAGAGTGATTCTGTCTTATTCATCCACCGGAATAAAACAGAACAAATCAAAGATTGCAACAGACGATGCTGTGAAATACTTCTGCTGACCACCCAAAAAACAAAGTTCAAAATTTTTAAGGCTGCAATATAAGTGATGAAATGTATAAATGTAAGTTATAACGGTAGAGCCGCAGGCTTAGAGTTTTATAAGGTCCGCAGCGTAGTTACGGGCTTCCGCATCGCTGTCCAGATAATCATCCAAAGATGGTTTTTGCAGGAAGCTAACTTTTTGCATGGTGCTTTCAATAACGTCTGTCATATCTAAAAAACCAATGCGGTTTCGCAAAAACGCATATACAGCAATTTCGTTGGCTGCATTTAAAACACAGGGTAGATTACCGCCTTTATCCAAGGCTTCCATGGCCAGTCCAAGATTGCGGAAGGTTTTTATATCAGGTTCTTCAAACGTAAGGTTACGCAGCTTTTTAAAATCGGCACGAGGGAAATTATTAGCGATACGCTTTGGAAAAGCCAGTGCGTATTGTATAGGCAGCTTCATATCGGGCAGGCCCAGTTGCGCTTTTATACTGCCGTCTTCAAACTGCACCATGGAATGAATAACGCTTTGCGGATGCACCAGCACTTCAATTTGTTCAGCTCTCAAATTAAAAAGCCATTTGGCTTCTATCATCTCAAGCCCTTTATTCATAAGGGTTGCAGAGTCAATACTGATCTTTGCACCCATCGTCCAGTTAGGATGTTGTAAAGCATGGTCCCGTTTTACATTGACCAGGTAATTTGTTTTACGACCCAGGAACGGCCCGCCTGAAGCGGTAAGGATAACTTTCTCAATGGGGTTGCGCACCTCTCCTACCAGGCATTGAAAAATAGCTGAGTGCTCTGAGTCAATAGGAATAATAGGGACCCGCTTTTCGTAGGCGGCCTGCATTACAATTTCGCCTGCAACCACGAGGGTTTCTTTATTAGCTAACCCAATAGCTTTTCCTGCTTTAATAGCATTTAGAGTAGGTTTTAACCCGGCATAGCCAACAATAGCAGCCAACATAAAATCATAAACATCCATTGAAGCAACATCTTCCAAAGCTTTTTCGCCGGCAAATACTTTTATATCTGTAGAAGCTAAAGCATCTTTTACTTTAGTGTATTTTGTTTCATCTGTAATAACAACAACATTGGGATTGAATTTTTTTGCCTGCTGAATTAATAAATCATCATTGCTATTGCAGGTTAGCACTTCAACCGAAAATTTATCAGGATTATTTGCGATAACCTCTAACGCTTGTGTACCGATAGAACCTGTGGAGCCAAAAAGAGCAATGCGTTTTATTGTTGAAGCTGTATTCATGGTGGATTGATGGTCAAATTAGAGCAAATAAGTCAAATGAGTTAAACGATTAAGGAGTTAAAGGGTAATAATAGAAATATAAAGGTTAGGCGGTGGCTTCCAGTTTTGCCCACCTGCTTAGTTCATCGGCAAGCTTGCGGTCGTTGCTTAAGCGGGGCACTTTATTTTGCCCGCCCAACTTTCCAACAGACTTCATGTATTCTACAAAGCCCCCTCTTTTTACAGCCATAATTTTTAAGGGTTGTAAAATGGCGCCGCTGATCAAATCATCGTAATAAATATTTTTCTGCCGCATAGTTTCATCAACTTTTATAGCGAAGGCATCCATGTTTGCAGGTTCATTTTCAAATTCGATAAACCACTCATGGTAACTTTTTCCTGCACCCTGCTGGATCATGGGTGCCACTGTGAACTCTGTTATGCGAACGCCTTCTTCTGCGGCCACCTTTAACAAACTTTGTTCCACTTCTTCAGCTATCACATGCTCACCAAAGGCCGAAATAAAATGCTTGATGCGGCCAGTAACAACAAGGCGATAAGGATTAGTGCTTACAAACTTCACTGTATCGCCAATGTTATAACCCCACAGTCCGGCGTTGCTGTTTACAATGAGTGCATAGTTATCTCCGGTTTTCACTTCATGTAACGAAAGGCGTGTAGGAGCCTCATTAAAAATTTCTGCTACAGGAACAAATTCAAAAAAGATCCCACTGGCGGTATTCAATAAAAGCCCTTCTTCGTTTTGCGAATCCTGAAAGGCAAAGAAACCTTCCGACGCAGGAAAGGTTTCAATGGAGTCTATCTGCTGCCCGATGCTTTGAAAAAGTTTCGCTTTATACGGTTCAAAAGCAACACCGCCATGAACCATCACTGAAAAATTTGGAAACAGCTCCTTAATTTTCTTGCCGCTCTTTTCCTGCAGGCGGTCAAAATACATTTGCACCCAGGGCGGTATGCCACTAATGAGTGTCATATCCTTATTAATAGTTTCAGCAACAATTGCATCAAGCTTTGTTTCCCAATCTTCAATACAATTGGTTTCGTACGAAGGCAATTGATTCTTTCTTAAATATTGCGGTATGTGATGGTTTACAATGCCGCTTAACCTGCCTGTAGGAATGCCGGCTATTCTTTCTAATTCCGGTGAGCCTGATAAGAAGATCATCTTGCCATCGGCAAACGCGGTGTTGCCTGTCTCAGCCATATAATTTAATAAAGCGTTGCGGGCCGTATTTATATGGTTTGAGATGGAATCTTTTGTGATGGGAATGTATTTAACGCCGCTTGTTGTACCTGAGGTTTTTGCTAGATAAACAGGCTTACCCTTCCAAAGTATATTATGCTTGCCTTCTTTTATTTTTTCAATGTAGGGGGCAAAGCCTTCGTAATCCCTGATGGGAACAGCCTGCTTAAAACTGTTGTAATTACTCACCTCGGCAAGCTTATGATCGGTACCGAACTCTGTAGATTTGCCTGTTTTAAGCAACTCCTTTAAAATGGCATCCTGGTCTTGGAGTGCAGTGCTGACGCCACGGCGAATTTGCTTGTAAATGTAGGAGGCGAAAGGCTTTGCGAGGAATGACTTTATCTTCATAGCAAGCTTGAAAGGGGCACAAGATACGCCATTGAGGTTAAGAGGTTCTTAAAATACCCTTACTATAATAAGATTTTAGCGCCCTGCAAATCAAACTGTTTGTCGCTTGAACTTTTACCCCTACCTTCGCCCACCAAATTTTGAACCGTTATGTTCGCTATTGTAAAAATCGCCGGTAAGCAATTTAAAGTGGAAAAAGACCAAACTTTATTTGTTCCTAAACTTAGTGGAACCACCGGATCCACTGTAGAATTTTCTGATGTGATCATGGCCGATGCTAATGGTAACCTAACCTTTAGCAACAGCAGTGTAAAAATCCAGGCAGAAATATTAGCCCAGGTACAAGGTGATAAAGTAATTGCTTACAAGCAAAAACGCCGTAAAGGTTTTCGTAAGAAAAAAGGCCACCGTACCGAGTACACTAAAATTAAAATCAGCAGCATCGCATAGTAAAAAACTCGAAAAACAAAAAGCAAATCTCAAACTTCAATTTGGTACTTGTCATTTGTAATTTGATGCTTATTATTTGGTACTTGTTAGTTGAAGTTTAAAATTTAAAAATAAAAAATCATGGCACATAAAAAAGGCGAAGGTTCCGTAAAGAACGGCCGTGACTCAAACAGTAAACGTTTGGGTGTAAAAATATTTGGTGGTCAATCTGCAATTGCCGGTAATATTATTATTCGTCAACGCGGCACAAAATATCATCCTGGTAAAAATGTAGGTGTTGGTAAAGACTTTACAATTTTTGCAATAGCAGATGGTGTTGTTGAATTCAGTAAAGGAAGGCAAGACAGAACGTTTGTTTCTGTAACTCCTATCGAAGCTGTTGAAGCAACTGCATAGTGTTTGGTATGATGGTTGTTTAAAAAACTTTGAGAGTTAATTTTTTGTTTATAGATTTACTCTCGTAATTTTTTACTAACCATTAAAATTCAAACAACATGGCAACAGCAAAAAAAGCTGCAAGCAAAAGCTCTTCTAAAGGAGCTTCAAAATCTAGCTCTAAGGGAGCTGCTAAAAGTTCTTCGAAAGGTGCATCATCAAAAGGCGCTTCTAAAAAAGGTGCATCATCAAAAGGCGCTTCTAAAAAAGGAGCTTCTTCTAAAGTAGCATCTTCAAAAGGCGCTTCTAAGAAAGGTGCTTCCGCAAAAGGTGCATCCAAGAAAGGAGCATCATCAAAAGGCGCATCCAAGAAAGGAGCATCATCAAAAGGAGCTTCTTCTAAAGGTGCTTCAAAAAAAGGAGCTTCCTCAAAGGGTTCCAGAAAATAAGAACAGCTTTTAAAAAGTTATATAAGTCCCGGAAGTCCGGGACTTTTTTATGCACTACCCTCTAAGGAGCGTGGAAAAGATTATTATTAGAATATTCTTCGTTTATCACACTACTAAAATCAAAATATATTTTCTGCTCTTAGCTATCACTAGTTTCTTATACCAGGCAAAAGTGCTACTATGAATTCTCTGTTGCAATCATTATTTACTGGAGTTTGTTCGTCCCAGTGAGTGAATAAAACAGCATCACTATTTAAGGTTCTTTTGGCCTTCAACATTGTATGCAGGTAATATAATCTCCTTAAAAATCTTTGCTGATAGCTTGCTACTTTGCTACTTTGTGCCTCCCGCTGAGACGGGGCAAGTTATGCTTCAACCCTTATTAATTCTTAACAATGGACAACTACGTTATTGCTGATCAGTTCTCTCTTCTAGCCAAACTCATGGACATACATGGCGAGAACTCATTTAAAGCTAAAAGCTATGCCAGTGCAGCTTTCGCCATAGAAAAATTTCCTGAACGCTTAGCTGATTTAACGGCGGATCAAATAAGTAAAATAAAAAGCATTGGAGATAGTGCAGGAAAAAAAGTGGCGGAGATAGTTCAAACAGGAGCCTTAAAAGTGCTGCAGGAATTAGTGCTGCAAACACCGGAAGGCGTATTGGAGATGATGAACATAAAAGGCCTTGGGCCTAAAAAAATTAATACGCTTTGGAAAGAGATGGGCATTGATACTATTGAAGATTTAGAAACAGCTTGTATAGAAAACCGCATTGCACAAAAGAAAGGCTTTGGAGAAAAAACAGAAGCCAAAATTTTAGAGTCTATTGAATTTGTACGAAGTAATAAAGGCAAGTTTTTATATAAAGATGTCGAAGACTTTACACTTGCTTTACAACAAAAATTAGAAGCGAAATTTCCAGAGGAGCAAACAGTAATCACGGGAGAGTTTAGAAGACAATCAGAGATCATCAGCCGGTTAGAATGGGTATCAACAGCCACAAAAGAAGCAATAAAAAAAGTTATAGTAAACGAACAGGTTATCATTTTATCAGAAGATGATGAACTGTTGATATTATGTGCAGAAGATTACTTACCGATACACTTTCATCTTACAACAAAAAATAAATTACATAAAAAATTAATTGAAACATCTTGCAGTGACGAATTTTTAGAAGCCATACAAGGTCTTTTAAAAACTGCAGATGAAAAAAGCGAAGAAGAAATATTTAGATCAGCAGGGCTCAATTTCATCCCACCATATTTACGTGAAACTGCAACTATTATAGAAAGAGCGAAGAGCGAAACGTTCGACAACGTTGTTCAAACAAACAGCATCAAAGGATTGATTCATTCGCATAGCAACTGGAGCGATGGCGTTTATACCATTGAACAAATGGCTGAAGAATTAATAAAGACAGGCTTTGAATACCTGGTGATCTCCGACCATTCAAAAGCAGCCGCTTATGCCAGCGGTTTATCTGAACAAAAAATAAAAGAGCAGCACCAATACATTGATGGCCTGAATAAAAAGTTTGCTCCCTTCAAAATTTTCAAAAGCATTGAGTGTGACATTTTAGGCGATGGCACCTTAGACTATGATAATAAAATTTTGTCTTCATTTGATTTAGTTATCACATCTATTCATAGCAATTTAGATATGGAAGAAGACAAAGCGATGATGCGTTTGATGGGTGCTATAAAAAACCCTTATACAACAATCCTTGGGCACATGACCGGGCGCCTGGTACTTAAACGCAAAGGATATCCTATTAACCATAAAGCAATCATTGATGCCTGTGCAGAGAATAATGTTGTAATAGAAATCAACGCGTCGCCCTACCGGCTTGATATGGACTGGCGCTGGATTGAATACGCCCTGGAGAAAGGGGTTCTGCTTTCCATCAATCCCGATGCACATACGCTGGAAGAATTTACTTACATAAAATATGGAACACTGGTAGCACAAAAAGGAGCGTTGCCACAAAGCAAAAACTTAAGTTCATTTTCTTTAAATGAATTTGAAAACTGGTTGCAGGAAACTAAGCAGAAAAAAGGCAGGTAAGCAGCTGGCAATAAGCAATAAGCAAAAGACAAATAAAAAAGGAAAGGAAGCTCTTTGCACATTGACAAATTGCATATTGCTAATTAACTCGTAAGCGGTAACCGCACAAAGAATGTCGTGCCTTCGCCTTCGGTAGTTTGAAACCATATCTCTCCACCCGCCTGTTCAACAATACTTTTACACATGGCCAGTCCTAAACCTGTGCCCGATGTTTTTGTAGTGAAATTTGGCGCAAATATCTTTGCCTGCATTTCTTCCGGTATGCCCTCACCATTATCGGTAATAGCAATTACTACAAAGCCAAATTCCCGCTCTTCTGTTATAACAATTTTACAACGCTCCTTTTCCATACATGCATCCACAGCATTTGTCATAAGGTTGGTGAACAAGCGGTTCATGTGGGTTTTATCAGTTCTGATAAATAAGCCTTCATTGTGCTGGTTCCATTGAAGGTCAATGTTAGGGTTAGATGAATACAAGTCAACCAACGAACCGAGTATCGTATGCAGATCTACAATCTCTAATCTCTTATTTCCAATGTTGGCAAATTGCGAGAAGTCGGCAGCAATTTTAGACAAGTGGTCAATCTGCTCGATCAACGTATTGGCAACATTGGCAGTAAGCACTTGTATGTTAGGCTGGTTGGCCTGAATGGCTTTTTGCAGATATTGAATACTAAGTTTCATGGGCGTAAGAGGATTTTTTATTTCATGTGCAACCTGCCTTGCCATTTCCCGCCATGCCCCTTCCCGTTCGCTCTTTGCAAGCGCTTCGGCACTGCGTTCCAGTTGATGCACCATTTTATTATACTGTGTAACCAGTTCACCTATTTCATCGGCACTGTTCCAAACAATTTCTTCAGCCGTTTTGCCCAGGGTTATTTCTTTCATCTTATTACCAATAACAGAAAACGAACTGGTGATTTTGTTTGTAATAAACAAGGCGATAACACCTGCTAATAAAAAGATGAAGGCATTAAGGTTAATGATCGTTACAAAGAAGTTCGAGATCTCCTGTTTTAAATCAAACTCTGACGAGAAGTAAGGAATATTTAAATAAGCATATACGACGCCCTGTTTATCCCTGATAGCTGTATAAATACTCAGGTACTTTAAGGAACTCATCGTTTCTTCCTGCACCCGCTGTACTTCGTTCATATTCTTTAAACGGTAATAGGCTAAAGGGTGCATCTTGGTGCTCAATATTCCCCGTGTATAAACTTCATTGTACGATGAGACCTGCAGATTTCCCTGTGGGTCGTACACATTGGCATCTACATCATGCACATCGGCAATCTCCGTTACAAGGCTTTGCATACTTTCCCTTGCTGTGGAATCGGCAAAATTAAATCCCTTGTCCATAAACTTTCCTTCCCCAACCCGCTTTTGCATTTCCTTTACCGTGATGCTTGCCGTACGGCTCAACCGCTCAACATTATTACGATGATACCTGGCAATAAAAAATGAGATGGTAGCGATCCCGATAATTAAAAAAGAAAGCACAGAAATAACGATGATGGTGCCATGTATCTGCGTCCGGATGTTTAATCCGGAAAACAAGTTCATGGCCCGACGGTTCATTCTTAGCTTCAACAAAAAAGCAAACAAACGAAGCACGCCAACCATGAACAGAAATGAGCAAAACAAATAGCTGAACAACGTAATGCTTTCCAATAAAGAGTCTTTCTTTTTAGCTACTACAACCACTTTTTTATTAACGCCTCTTAACCACAGTTCATCATAATCGCCACTTTCGTCGCTATGTACTCTCTGGTCCATTTCGCCTTTTGGGATCTGCTCTTCTGTAATGGCAATGGCAAAGGCGTATTTGCTTGAATGGTTGCGAAGCTGGCCTTCTTTGTACACCGCATAACTATAATACGGAGAATTTTCAGGATCATTCCGGTTAACCCGCCGGAAAAATTCCGGAAACAACGCATCAGAACTTTGGTATTGCTTGAGAGCAGCAAGAATAAAAAACGTACCGACAAAATGGGTGCTATCCGTAACTGTTCTTTTAATAATATAAGTGAACTTGTCATAAGAAGTCTCAATAAAATACAAATCCTCAATGCCGGCCGGCTTGCTTTGCATGTTAAAAAGCGTATTGATTTCTGCAAAGCTCTTCCCGTCTACATTGTACAAAGGCTTATTGGTTGAATCGTATATATAAATCTGCGTATTATATGGATTGCTGAAGCTGACCAGATCAGCGGTTAATATGCTGTCCCTGATTTTAGGATTTTCATCGGCTGAATAAAAACGGGGGAAGTTTGTTTTAAGATACCGGTTATCGAAAAAAGTTGAGGCGATACTTAAAATATTTTCTCTTGACGGATCGCTAAGCTGGTCATATTTCTCCGCGATGCCCTTTCTTGTACGAAGTTCGGTTTGACGGTTTCCTTTTAGTACCAGCAAAGTAAGAGAAGCCGAAAAAATAAATATCCAAAACAGTATGCCGGCAATGGTTATTTTAAAGCGGTTGATCACCAGCCCTTCACCACTTAACAAAAGCGTATACACAACGAGCCACGCCAATACCGGAAGTTGAAAAAGTACAACTGACTCATTGTCGCGTAACGTAAGAAAGATAAGCCCGATAACCGCTACAGCAAAGTACAATTGCAACAGGTTGGGAAAAGCTAACAGGATGACACGAAAAAGAAGCCTTGAAAAATAATAGTACGACAATGATAGCAAAGCGAACACCGTAAACCCGAAGGCAGAGTAAATAGTAAGGGTGAAAAAATCGGTTACGTTAAAGGATACTTTAGAAGCCGTAACAAGGTCGTGCACCACGTTGGCCAACTGAAAAGTAGAAAAAATAAGCAGGAAGATGGAGGCGACACCAATAGCGATGATTCCTTTGCCTTTAATAAATACCGGCAATTTTTTTTGAGGGCCTAGGCTATACCAGGTGAATAAGATTATCCAGCATATTAAAACAGCGTTCAACAATAAATCACCAAGTGAACGATTGAGCCAGTTGGAAGCATAGATAGCTGGATCGAAAAGCGATAACATGCGCAGGGAAAGAAGTTGTGGAAAAAGAAACAGAGCTACCCGTACTCCTAACAAAATAGTAGTTAGAAAAAGTATTGCCTTCACAGAGCCGTTTCTACGGTTAATAGATTCTGCAATTAATTGCACATAAACAAGCAATAAAATAAAAGCCAAGATCCGAAGTATAACAGTAATAACATTTCCTTCTTCTTCGTTGCTGTGTGCTACCCGCTTTATATGAAACAACGTAGAGCCACCGATTGATTTTATTGGAAATTCCGTCTGCTCGCTGGTTACGGATATCTGCATGATGGCATCTTTATCATGCACGAACCGTGTTTGCAGGTAATCGGTTTGCAAGTAATATTTATGTAAGACAGGAATTAAAATGTAGGCAATAACGTTGTTGGTCATCCCGGACAAACGCAGGCTATTTTTTTGAATGATATAATAGCCATTGGGAAGTAATTGAAAATAAACGCCATCCATTAAAGTGAAGTCAGCTCTAGGCGGCAATATTTTTTGATTGTTCCAAAAAAGCGGATCTTCTGTATCTGACATGGTTTCAGCAAAAAGAAACACGCCATATTGTTTTGCTTCTACTTCTTTAAACTCTTTGAGAGATTGAGATTGCAGTACCAGTTTACGCAACAGCGCCGTATCAGCCAACAATTTTTGGGCATCCTGCTGCTGGTCATTCACATAGTGTTGCAGTTGCCGTTGCTGATATTTTACGGAAGGTTGTGAGCCTAGATACCAGGTAGATAGAAAAGAAAGCACCAACAATGCAGCGGCAAAAAATAAAATGCTTCTCCTTGGCAGGTAGCTATGTAGCCGGTGAGATTTCAATCGTTATGTCGTTTGATCTGGTTCCAGATGGCATCCATTTCTTCGAGTGTCATTTGAGGTAATGGCTTGCCGCCGGCCATCGCTTTTTCTTCCATCTGTGTAAAACGCTTTATAAATTTTTTGTTGGTGATTTCTAATGCGTTTTCGGCGTCCACGTTCAAAAATCGTGCAAAGTTCACCAGCGAAAAAAGGAGGTCTCCATACTCTTCTTCAATGTTATTTTGAATGCCTGATGCAATAGCTTCCTGCAACTCGCCTTCCTCCTCTTTTACTTTTTCCCATACCTGTTCCTTAGTTTCCCACTCAAAGCCAACCTGCTTAGCCTTCTCCTGTAAACGCATCGCTTTAATTAGCGATGGTAAGGCTTTAGGTACACCAGATAAAACCGAGGTTTTGCCTTCTTTCATCTTCAACTTTTCCCAATTGCGTTTTACGTCCTCATCGTTTTCAACAACTACATCACCATAAATATGCGGATGACGGCTAATCAATTTTTCGCAAATACCGTTGATAACTTCTTCTATTGTAAACTGCGCCTGCTCCGTTCCGATTTTTGAATAGAAAACAATATGCAGCAGCAGGTCGCCTAATTCTTCCTTAATGCCCTTCCAGTTTTCATCGGTGATAGCATCGGTGAGTTCGTATGTTTCTTCAACCGTCATTTGACGCAACGTCTGGATGGTTTGCTTTTTATCCCACGGACATTTTTCACGCAGGTCGTTCATGATATTTACCAGCCTCTCAAAGGCCTCACCGGTTTTATTCATAACTTATAATTGAAAGATGGAAAACAACATAAAGATCACAAGAAGTAAAACGATGATGATAAATCCTAACAGGTTAAGCAATAAAAATTTGCCAATTGTTTTAAGACGGCTTTGCTGATAAAATCTTTTTAGCTGGAGGTAGAGGTACATGGGCCAGGAAAGAACGGTTACTACATTCAGGATGGTAAATATGCCCCAACCAGTCCTGCCTCCTAAAGCACTAAATCCAAACATTATAAGCAATAGAATAAAGGAAAGGATGTAGTGATATAAAGTAAAGACAGCATGATCGCTGTAATAAAAATTTTTACGCCTGATATAAAGCAATTTCAGAATTAGTGCGAAAAATGGAAGTGATAGAAATAAAAAGTACGGCAGCTTGTGTAAAAGCGCTTCTAATAAAGCTGATGCGCCTTCATTACCACGACCGTATTTTTCGTTTAATTTGATAACCTGGCGATAAACCAGCGTTTGAAACCAACTATCTTTTTCACTATCTGCCAATGTATTTTGTATAGAATCATATTCAGGCAAGGAATTATAAGTCCGTTGCCCAAATTGAATACTCCTGCTTTCGCTTTGCCAAATAGGATCATCGGGATTTATTTTTTCGAAGGTGTCTCTAAGCAATGAGATCTTTTTTTGCAGTAAGGTGTCCTTTGTATTTTTATCCAGTTTTATTTGCCAGGCGGTTGCCAATTCTGTTCTGGATTCGTTATCCATTTGTGCGTAAATATCATCGTTGCCGACATTAACCCGCTGTACCGAAAAAAAGATTAAAAAGAAAATGGCTGAAGTAAACAGGTACATTCTTATAGGGTGAATGAAAGAGGCACGTTTACCCTCGGCATACTGCCTTGCAACAAAACCGGGCTTGGTAAAAATATATTTGAGAGTATAAAAAAACTGGCCATCAAAATGTAAAATATCATAAACAAAATGCTTGGCCAGCGACCAGAATTTTTCTTTTGTCACAATGTTTTCCTGTCCGCATACATGGCAAAATCGTCCATGGACCTGGGTATCGCAGTTTAAGCAGTTCTTTTCCTTCCGTTCCGTGTTATGACTCACCTAAAATTTTTCTTAAAAATAGGGACAAAAAAAGCACTTTACCGAATGCTTGTGCTACGCAAGAAAAGCATTCTCTATTTTTGAAGCAAACAATATCCGGATGAAAGCTTTCGTACTGGCCTCCTTCATTTGCTTTTCACATGCAGCCTCTTCGCAATATTATTATAAGGATATTATTGGCACAAAAGAAAGCGCTGAACTCATTACCTCTTATCGCAATAACAAGGTGCGAACTGTTACACTGAACAGCTATACTCTCAACAATATACCTATAGAAAATTTTTCTATTCAACAGGAGTTTTTACCGGCACTGCAGGCGTTACAAACCATTACAAGAACAGAATATTCCAATATCTCTTACCTCACTTCCTTCATTAATGCCGACGGAAAACTGGTGAAAGCAACTGATTCATCAAATGGTATTGTAAACAGTTCCATTTACAGTTATAATAAAACAGGACATCTTACCTCTATATCTATCATTGCAGGCGATTCGTTAGCGGCGGTGCAAACTGATGAACACCTATGGCAATACGATGCGCAGAACAGAGTAAGCCGGATGCTGAGAATAAAGAATAAAAAGGACACCGCTATTGTTAGCTTCAAGCTTGATGAAAATGGTAATGTAGTTGAAGAACAGGAAAAGCGCCGTGTAGTAACCGACCAGCCTTTTTACTATTACTATAATGACAATAACCTTTTAACCGATATCGTACGCTACAATGCGAAAGTTGCCCGCCTGCTGCCAGAGTATATGTTTGAATACTCGAGTTCTAACCAGGTTATTCAGCGCATTACAGTACCACAAAACAGTACACAATACCTGATCTGGCGGTATGCATATAACGATAAAGGGCTGAGAACAAAAGAAGTCATTTTTAATAAAGACAAAGAGCAAACCGGCAAGGTGGAATACCAATATACTTTTAGTAACTAATGGAGTATGTTTATCAAGGTTGATAGTACTTCGGATTAGAGCTTGTGTGAAAAACTTTACTGCAGTAAGTTAAGATGAACAGGTGACTAATACCGCATCAGGTCAGCTATATGAGTTAAGCGGTCTTCAAAAATGAGGGTATGCAGGCAGAGCAAAAAGAGAGCTCTGATATTACATTTTGCTCAGCGTCATTCTGCTTACCAGCTTTTTATCTTTGTATAAGCACAAATAATAAACACCGGCTTTCAGCCCGTAGGCTTTAATAATGCCTGGCCCAAACATACCAGTTGCCGCCAGCGATCCATGCAGAGTGAATATACTGTAACTGGCATTTTGCAAATCACTGGATGAAGAATTAGTAAACTCATTTAAGACAGGATTTGGTAACACTTTGATGTTACCCTCTACTACAGAAATATAAATCCTTTTTATTGGTGAATATTTGTGCTTACTATCAAATCTACCTGCGATAGTTTATAAAAATGGTTGCCTGGAATATTCATATTATGGGAAAACTGGTATAGGTGTTTTGTTGAACTGGTGCCATGGCCATCCGGTTTTCCGATAGAAGCGAATACTACTCCATCAATGCTATGCAAGACATCAAAAAAATGGTTATTGATTTCTTGCGAAGTTTCCCGGTTTAATAGAATACCATTGTTTTTTTCTGTGGCTTTAAAATAAGTAAGTGTAACGGGGAGAACCGAAGTGTAGGTTACAGACAACGATGGGCGGTTTGAGAGAATAGCATTTTCTCTTGAGCCAAATTTTCTTGCAGTACTAATAGTGGTTTCGTTGCAAATGAGTATCCAGCCGATGTTTGATGCCGGCGTTTTTTCCAGTTCTCTACATCGGCTATTATACCTGAACCGCTCCACTGGTAAAAACCGGTGTTATTTATACTTACAGTTACTAAAGCGGTTGCATTATAATCACCGCCGGCAGTTGTCCATGGGGTAACGGGAAAAAACCTTGTTGCCCAGGTTGCATCATTTATAGTAGCTGTAGCTCCACCACCATCGCTTAAAGAAACGGCGTTGGAAGTTCGTTCACCCCAACCTGATAATTTATGGAGCGAAACTTATCGGGGATGCCTCTGCTCTCATTTTGCAATGGTTTTAATTCATCAAAAATTTTATTGCAGATTGATTAAAACCTATACATAGCCTGTTTTAGGTTTTGCATTGCCCGTTGCTTTACTTATTATGGCTCCTTGGGCATTTGCCAGGTTGCTAACTTTCTTTGCATACTCATTTTGGCTAATGAAGTAAGAAAATCTCCGGCAGTTATTTCACCACCTTCTTTATTTGTAAGTACGTATACGCTTCCTGCTAATGCAACGGGATATTTGCCAAACGCAATGGAGCCCTTTTGACCCCATCAGCATTC
>JAQBNG010000082.1 GCA_028288675.1 Flavisolibacter sp.
AGATGAGATACATTTGGCTGAGGATTAAAACAACATGAGACTATTTCTGCTTCTACTTACTTCTTTCTTCTTTTGTGCCTGTAGTGTTACAAAACAAATTAGTGAATCTGCCACAAAAAATGTGTTGGATGAAGAGGCACTAAAAACAGCGCATGTAGGTATAAGTATTTACGAACCTGCCACCGGCAAGTATTGGTATAACTACCAGGGTGATAAATATTTTGTACCGGCGAGTAATATAAAGATTCCGACTTGTTATGCAGCAATGAAGTATTTGGGAGATAGTTTAGTGGGGTTGCGAGTAGCTCAACAGAATGACCATCTATTTTTCAGCGGTACGGCTGACCCAACTTTTTTTCATGAAGACTTCAAAATACAACCTGTTTTTAATTATCTAAAGCAGATAGCTAATTCAAAATATAATGTATGGTACCGTGAAAAAATACAACAGCCTGCTCATTGGGGTAGCGGTTGGTCATGGTCGGATTATGATGCTGATTATATGACCGAGCGAAATGCCTTTCCTGTTTATGGAAACACCGTTTCATTTTCTGGAAGATTTGATTCAATTAATGTCTTCCCGCAATATTTTAAAAAGCAGATCTTATCTAAAAAATCAACGCCTGATGGATATGTCAGTGAAGTGAATAGAGAAATGCGTACAAACAATTTCAGTACAGTTTCATATGGTAAGACAAATAGAAAATTAAAGATCCCCTTTGTTACGTCTGATACTTTGACATTTAATTTGTTGATGGAAGCTTTGAATAATCCAAAAAATTTTGTCGGCCCGAATGTCGCTCCTCCTATCTTTTTTAAGAACGAACAACAACAAATCTTTGCTATCCACTCTCAACCCACCGACTCCCTTCTTAAACCCATGATGCACCGCTCCGATAATTTCTTTGCAGAGCAATCTTTACTCATGGTAAGCAATGAGCGATTAGGTTTTATGAACGATGCAAAAATTATTGATACCATCCTTAAGACCGATTTTAAAGACCTCCCGCAAAAGCCACGCTGGGTAGATGGGTCAGGGTTGAGCCGCTACAATTTATTTTCGCCACAGGATTTTGTTTTCATCCTCAAAAAAATGAAAACAGAGTTTGGTATGCCCCGCATTAAAAACATTATGGCTACCGGCGGCGAAGGCACCTTAAACAGTTATTATAAAAAAGACAGCACCTTCGTTTACGCTAAAACCGGTACCCTTTCCGGCGTTGTTGCCATCAGCGGTTTTCTATATACAAAAAAAGGAAAAGAATTAATTTTTTCTGTGCTTGTAAATAATCACCAGGGGTCTGCAACAAATGTGCGGAGGGCAGTGGAGAAGTTTATTGAAGGCATCAGGGAGAAGTTCTGAACTGGGATTAATAGGATTGAAAATGACTTATAGGAAATAAAGATTCGTCGTTATAGAATAACTTTCCCTGATAAGTATAGTTGATCACCTCCCAATAATCCCTTAATCCTATAAATCGTGGTTCAGACAATCCCAGCTCGTTCAATTACCGCATAAACATCTTTTCCAGCCCATCTTTTTTAAACTCTAAATAAGTAGGCCGTCCTGATGGTGATGCATTTGGCTGACCACAGGCAAACAAATCGTTCACTAAACTTTCCATTTCCTTTTCGGAAAGTGACACCCCGGTTTTAACGGACTGCTGCCAGGCTACTGTTCGTAGTAACACCTCCCGTTTTGGTAGTTTTAATTCGGAGCTGAAATGTTTATACTGCTCTATTATTTTTTCCAGCGCTGCCTTTTCATTACCTGTATCAATATCGGCCGGTGTGCCCTGGATCACAAACGCTGATTTTCCAAAATGTTCTATGCTATAACCGAGTTGTTGCAAGTCGGGTAAGAGTTCAGTTAACAATACCGCATCAACTGGTGTGAGCTCTATAGTTGCGGGGAACAAGCTTCGTTGTGTTGCCATCGGCCTGCCTTGAAGGGCAGCTACCAATCGGTCGTAAAGGATTCGTTCATGTGCGGCCTGCTGGTGAATAACCAGGAATCTATCAGCGTAAGGAACGAGTATATAAGAAAGAAAAAGCTGGGCAGGCGGGGCTGCTGCTTCGTTAGAAGTGAGATGTGAGACGTTAGAAAAGGAGCTTTGTTGCTGAGTAGTTTGCGGTTGCGGAGTAACTACCCTTTCATCCATATCCAGCAACTGTTTTGATAATGAAACAAAGGTTGAAGACGACCCCTTATCCACTACAAAGTTGTCATCCTGCGCTTGTCGAATGACACTATTTACCTCCCCGCTCATTACTTTATGCGCCTGGTTGGCTTCTGTAAATGTTTGAAAAATGCTTCCTTCTTTTATAGCTGTTTGCCGCTCTTCTGTAAAGGGCTTTTGTATTGAATCAAGACCTTGTATAGAAGCATCTAATTCAAAATCTAAAGTAGGTGTAATGCTGAATTGCGCCAGTGAATGTTTTACTGCTGCCTGTATAAATGCGTAGATGATTTTTTCATCTTCAAATTTTATTTCCTGTTTGGTGGGATGCACATTAACATCTATCTGGGTAGGGTCTAAATCAATAAATAATACATATGCCGGGAAGGAATCAGTACCTATCATTTGCTGGTAGGCGTTCATTACCGCATGATTGAGATATGCACTTTTTATAAAACGGTTGTTTACAAAAAAATATTGATCGCCCCTGGTTTTTTTTGCCGTTTCGGGCTTACCCACAAAGCCGTAAATATTCAGGTAGTCAGTATCTTCTTTAACCGCTACCAATTTTGCATTATAATTCGTTCCCAGTATTTGTAAGATGCGACCCTTTAAGCTTCCTGCTTCTAAATAAAAAATTTGCTGCCCGTTGCTGGTTAATGAAAAAAAGATGGAAGGAAACGACATCGCCACACGGATAAATTCATCTATCACATGGCGCATTTCAGCGGCATTGCTTTTTAAAAAATTGCGACGGGCCGGTACATTAAAAAACAAATTCTTCATGCAGATAGAAGTGCCAACCGGTGCGGCCACAAGCGATTGCTTTATTACCTGGCTATTTTCAATTTCAATACAGGTGCCTACTTCGTCTTCAACTCTTCTTGTACGTAACTCCACCTGCGCCACGGCTGCAATAGATGCCAATGCCTCGCCCCGGAAACCCATGGTGCGGATATGAAACAGGTCGTCAATGTTTTTTATTTTAGAAGTTGCATGGCGTTCAAAAGCCATACGGGCATCGGTTTCGCTCATGCCGCTGCCATTGTCAACAACCTGGAGCAAGGCTTTACCTGCGTCATTAATAAACAATTTTATTTCAGTAGCACCGGCATCCACGGCGTTTTCAAGCAGTTCTTTTACCGCACTGGCCGGACGTTGAATTACCTCTCCTGCGGCAATCTGGTTCGCAATATTATCTGGAAGCAATAGAATTCTGTCAGCCACAATTTTCTCTTGTTAAGGTTTCAAAAATACAGGATTGAGAAAAAAGGTGGAGCATAAGGTTACAGCTAAGGGAGATTGCTTAGCAAAGCAAAATTTTTCCACAAACGCTTTTTTTTATGAGGAGGTGAATATAATTTGACGCTCCAAGCCTGAACGACCTATGAAAACTTCCCTCTTGTATGTGGCAGCATGCCTTATATTTTTTTGCAGTTGCAGCAAAGAAAGCGGTCCCGAAAATTTATCAACATCAACCCCGGTTGCATCATTTAAACAATTTCTTATTCCGCAAGGTGCGCACTATGCTACCGAAAATATTTTCAAGCCTTTAGAAATTACAGAGCTAAAATTTAGGGTGAAGTTTGACAGCTCGGCTATCTATCAAACCACCGATCCCGAAAATCAATATGATATTAATAAGCTTTATGGCTTTGCAGATAACGGCGAACAACATCATTTGTACAGTGCCCGTTTTGGATGGCGCTGGAGCGATGGGGCCTTGCGGCTTTTTGCTTATACGTATAACAATGGTGTGAGGGATTCAAAAGAGTTAGGTGTTGTTACTATCGGAAAAGAAGTGGACTGTTCTATTAAAGTAGGAGCAGAAATTTACACTTTTTTAGTTGATGGCAAAATAGAAACTATGCCCAGGTTGAGTTCTACATCAACGGCAAAAGGCTACCAGCTCTATCCTTATTTTGGTGGCGATGAAGTGGCACCGCATGAAGTGAAAATTTGGATAAAGTCTGAACCTTGATTTATTGGATTGAAAGGATTAGGAAGAGGTAAAAACTTCTTTATAAAACAAGAGTTGTTCATCATTTGAACAACTCTTTTATTTCTGATAAAATCTATTTAATCCACCCAAATCATGGTTCAGACATCCTAAATTGCGCAGAGATTCTTCAGCATGAAAAAATTAGCCCTGATCCTTTGTTGTCTTTCCACCTACTTTTTATTTACACAATATAGCAGCCGCTCTTCCGCCGATAAATGGGTAGACAGTGTTTTTTCCTCTTTTAGCAAAGAAGAAAAGATTGCGCAATTAATGGTGATTCGTGCCCATAGCAATTTAGGTCCCGACCATGTACAAAAGGTAACAGACCTGATCAAAAATTATAACGTTGGTGCCCTCTGTTTTTTCCAGGGCGGGCCGGTGCGGCAAGCTAATCTTACCAACTTTTATCAGTCTATTGCAAAAACACCACTGATGGTAACCATTGATGGCGAGTGGGGCTTAGGCATGAGGCTTGACAGTGTAATAAAATATCCTTATCAATTAACGCTTGGCGCACTCAGGGATGAAAAGCTGGTGTACGAAATGGGCCTTGCAGTAGGGGAGCAAATGAAGCGCATTGGCGTGCATGTAAACTATGCACCGGTGGTTGACATTAATAACAATCCCGCCAATCCTGTTATTGGTTACCGCTCATTTGGCGAGGATAAATATAAAGTGGCCGCTATGGGTGTTGCTTATACCAAAGGCATGCAGGAAGCCGGCATTATGGCCTGCGCCAAACACTTTCCCGGACATGGAGATGTAGCAGTTGACTCGCATTACGATCTCCCTGTTATTTCCAAATCAAGGTCTGACCTGGATTCATTGGAGTTGTATCCCTTCAGGCAATTATTTAAAGCAAACGTAGGCAGTGTAATGATTGCGCATTTAGCTATCCCTGCACTTGATACTACGGCCAACAGGCCTACTTCACTTTCAAAAGCCAACGTTACAGACCTGCTTCGCGATGATTTGAACTACGACGGCCTGACGTTTACTGATGCCCTGGAGATGAAAGGCGTTACCAAATATTTTGGCGGCGGTGAGGCATCTGTAGAAGCATTAATCGCCGGCAATGATATGCTTTGCCTGCCTGAGAATGTAGGTGAGTCTATAGATGCAATAAAAAAAGCCATCAAGGATAAACGATTAAAATGGGATGATATTGATAAAAAACTAAGGAAGGCATTATATGCAAAGTTCCAGTTAGGGCTAAGTAACCCGCAGGTAATTGATACTACTAATTTATTAGCTGATGTTAATAAAGCTACTGAATCAATTCGTTCAAAAGTGGCCGCTAATGTTATCACCGTAATGAGCAACAGCAAAAATTTACTGCCGTTTGTAAGCGGTGGTAAGGTGGCTTACGTTGGCATAGGCACAGCAACACTGAACACGTTTGGTGAAAGAGTAAAAACCGATTTTGGAGCGGATACTTATTTGCTTACTTACAGGGATAGCATTCGAGCTATTTCTCTATTGGATAGTATAAAGAACGGGAAATACAATAAGGTGGTAATCGGTTTACATAACTATTCAATTCGTACCGCCAATAATTATGGCATTTCAAAAGCAGTCATTGATTTAATAGACAGCTTACAGGGTTACAATGCGCTCACTTTTGTTTTTGGAAATGTATATGCAGCACAAAATTTTTGTACCGCTTCTACATTGGTAGCCATGTATGAAGATGATGCCATTTTTCAGAATGCTGCGGCTGATTTTTTAACAGGCAGGATAGGTGCAAAAGGAACTGTGCCGGTTACAGTTTGCAATAGCAAATTTGGAAATGCTATAGCTGTAAGCCGCTTTACTCCTGTGGGAACAAGCTATGAATGGGCCGTAGTAGATTCTATAATGCAGGATGGTTTGGCAAAGAAAGCTTATCCCGGTGCGGTGGTGTTAGCGGTGCAGGGCGGTATAATAAAATACCACAAAGCCTTCGGCAATTTTGAATTTGATCCGGCTTCTATGCCGGTGAATTTGGAAAGTGTTTACGACCTGGCTTCTGTAACAAAAGTTTCCGCTACTACAGTTGCTGTAATGAAGCTATACGAGCAGGGCAAACTGGATTTAGACAATACTCTTGGCGACTATTTGCCTTATACTGTTGGCACAGATAAAGCGCCGTTAAAACTGAAAGATGTACTACTGCACCAGGCAGGATTAAATCCTTTCATTTCATTTTATAGAGAAACAATTGATGTGGCTACCGGGCAGCCTTCGCCGCTTTATTATAGAGATAAAATGGATAGTTTATTTACCATCCCTGTTGCCCGCAACTTATGGCTGCGCAAAGATTATAATGATAGTATGTTGAAGAAGATCGTGCAAAGCAAACTCACGGCTCATGGTAAGTATGTGTACAGCGATAATGATTTTATTTTATTGGGTAAAGTAGTGGAGAGCATAAGCGGAATGCCACTTGACAACTTCGTGCAAAAAACGTTTTACAGGCCAATGGGAATGGCAAGTACAGGCTTTAAGCCATGGGAATATTTAGGTGTGGAAAGAGTAGTGCCTACAGAAAATGAAACCTATTTCCGTCGCCAGTTATTGCGTGGTTATGTGCATGATGAAGGCGCCGCGATGTTTGGAAATGTTTCAGGCCATGCCGGATTATTTTCTAATGCTTACGATTTATCTATGCTCTATCAAATGCTGTTGAATGGCGGCAGCTTTAACGGTGAACGTTATTTAAAAAAAGAAACCATTGATTTGTTTACGGCGTATCACAGCGATATTAGCCGCCGTGGTTATGGGTTTGACAAACCGGAGAAAGACAATGCAAGCCGTAAAGAACCATATCCATCTTCTTTAGCATCGAGTGAAACCTTTGGCCACACCGGGTTTACAGGCACCTGTGTTTGGGTAGATCCAAAATCGAATCTGGTGTATGTGTTTTTATCGAACCGCGTTTATAATACAAGGGCTAATAATTTACTGGGGCAGATGGGTATTAGAGGTAAAGTGCAGGATGCGATTTATAAGGCGTTGGGAGTAGAGAAGGTGAAGGGGCTTTAGAGTTAGTCAGGGCCTGGGGCTCGCTACAAAGCCATCACACAATGCCGTAGCGAAGACTTGGCCGCACACAAAAAACAAGTTTGGCAATAATCGTAAAAACGTAAATTGGCTTTCAAACCATTCACCTTAGTTTAATTAACATGAAAAAGACAATACTCGTTTCCGTTTTTGCCGTTTGTTTGTTCGCCCTGAAAACATCCGCCCAAACAAACAAACCAAAGGATACCATTCCCGTGTTTTCTATCGCCGACAGCGCCAGTTACACCGGCAACTACAAGTACGAGGGCCTGCCATTCCAGTATATGGAAATCAGCGTAAAAGACGGCAAGCTTGCTTTTTCGGGCGGCGAATACAACGGCACTTTGAATCCCATAAAGGACAAGAAAGATGCGTTTGATGCTGACGGCGCTGCCCTCTTTACCTTTTTACGCCACAGCGAAGGCAAAGTAGCCGAACTGCAGATTAACTACCAGGGGCAAACCTATCTCGGTAAAAGGGAGAGTAAATAGAGTTAATAACCGTGACAAACAAGCGATGGCTGCGAACAAACCTTTCCATTCCCTAATGAGTAAATCTCCCGCAACCGCATCTTACATTAAATACTGCTGCGGAGGCATCATCGGGAAAGGTATCCGGTTATTGTTTATCCTTCTTTGTTTATTCAATCAACTCGTTTAAGCCAGGTGCCAAATATGATAAATCAATATCAGCACCAGTATAATTTATTGCTTTATTGCCGGAATGATACCCTTTAAATATCTCTTTGCCATCCTTATAAAAAGCAATCGTACCAAGGCTGCCACCAACAGGCATTTCATCTTCACTTGGCTTAGCCATTCCTTTTAAATCTTTAAAAGAACTCAGCACCTCATTAAACTTTTCCTGCGTCAAAAGCCGCTTTTCCGTTAGTAAGACTTTACTGTAACTTTTAATATCTACAACTAACTTATTGGGCGTGATAGTGATGGTATAACCCCTGTTATATTGCGGCGCCACTGTCGGACCATGATGCGAATATTCAATTTTGTCTGCATCGGCAACTTAGGCTTTTACCTGGAACTTATTTTCATCCATGATCAATGGTTTTGAGCTGATTGCAAAAAAATAGTGGCCGAAGCCACTATTAAAATAATTATAAAGCCACCAACTTAACCTTCCTTCCTGGGCTCAATGCCACCATCACCCTGCGGTCTGCGGGGTTGCTGCGGACGTTGTGGCCTTTGCTGTTGGCCTCCTGAATTAGGATTCGGTCTCTGGCCCTGGTTGCCTCCTCCCGGGTTAGGTCGCTGCTGATTTCCCTGCGGTCTTTGTTGCGAACCCTGGGGACGCTGCGCTGGACGGTTGCCACCTCCCTGTTGCTGGTTAGATGGCCGTTGCTGTTGTGGGTTGGAAGGACGCTGTTGCCGTTGCTGTCCATCGCTTTTTTGTGGCGCTTGTCTATTGCCAATTACAACTGGCCCGGTGCCCTGCCTTTGCGGACGCTGCTGTTCTCTTCCTTTATCTCTTTTTTTCCTGTCTGCTTTTTCAAGCGTTTGTAAACTGATCTGTCCAACCAGATCAACATACTCTGGCTCCACATCTTTTGCTTTGCCGGTTAGCACTTCTACCGGTTCCAGTTCTTCCGGGATTACATTCTGCTGGTTAAGCGAACGGATTTTCCGAACCCTTTCGATTGTCAATGGATACTGCTTGTTGCTTTGCGGCAACACGTACCACATCAGGTTTTTAAAAATATCTTTCTTAATCAGGGTGGCTGTGCCCTTTGCTACCTGGAGCATGTCGGCATTTTCCGGAAACCCCTGCAATGCGTCTAAATAGGTATCCAGCTCATAATTCAAACAACATTTCAACCGGCCGCATTGTCCGCTTAATTTAGTTTGATTGATAGAAAGGTTTTGGTAACGGGCCGCAGCCGTGTTAACCGATTTAAAATCGGTAAGCCAGGTAGCGCAACAAAGTTCGCGGCCGCAGGAGCCGATACCACCCACCTTGCCACTCTCCTGCCGGGCGCCTATCTGGCGCATCTCTACTTTTACCTTAAACTCCGAAGCATAAATTTTTATCATTTCCCGGAAGTCAACCCGGTCATCGGCAATATAAAAGAAAGTTGCTTTTTTGCCATCAGCCTGAAACTCAACCTGGCTAAGTTTCATGTTCAGGTTAAGCTGCCTTGCAATGGCACGGCTTCTTATCAAGGCTTCGGCTTCACGGGCCTTGTTTTGTTTCAATACTTCAAGGTCGCGGTCAGTAGCAGGACGCAGAACTTTTTTCATATCAGGCGCCGCCTCATTAACGCCCCGCTTCTTCATTTGCAGACGAACAATTTCGCCTGTAAGTGAAACTTCTCCCACATCAAACCCGCTAATCCCTTCCAGTGCTACCATGTCGCCTTTTTCAAAGGTTTGTAAAGTGCTGTTCCGGTAAAAATCTTTACGGCTGCCCTGGTTAAAACTGATTTCAACTGCGCGGCAAACGTCGCCGGCATCGGAGATCGGAAGGTTGCGCAGCCAGTCGTGGGTATTCATCCGGTTACAGCCACCCGTACTGCAACCTCCGTTACTTTTACATCCGCCCGGTTTTCCGCCTGAAGCGGTACCACAAGAATCACATCCCATGCTATTAATTAATTATAGGGTTAAAAATTGCGGGGTGTAGATAAAGGGAAGAATAGCCTGGAAAGTCAAGAAGTCAAAAGGGTTAAACAGAAAGTAGAATTTGCCATTGAGAAGTCAAATATGTCATTATAAGTGATAAGGAAATTATATAATTATCCCTGCCTTACTAAACTTTTCAACTTACACATCTGACTACTACATTGATAATGATTTAACCGTTAGACCTATTTTTATAGTGAGTATTTAATAACTTTCTGAACCTTCTTCACAATGCCGATAACCCCGGATATATATTGAGTCCGCCAGAGGCGGAGTACAGCAAATATAATTTTTTTACCGTACCGAAAATTTACACTGAAACCACCACCCCATTTTTAACGATGTGAAAGATTTTAATGGTAAGGGCATGAAAGAGAATCTTGGCATTGGCGTTCCTCTCAATGTAATAAGCTGCTTTGTTTAATTCTTCGGCGATGGCTTCTTTTTGCTCAAGCCCCATAGCCTTATTTAGTTTCACAGCAAAATCCTGTTCGCCATTCGACATGGCAGCTAAAACCCTTTCCTGCATACTGCCTGTACTTACTTCTAAGCGTAAAGCCTGCTCTAACAAATGGGTGAAGTAGCGCAGAAATTGTTTTTGAGCCTCTCTTCCAAGACGGGCTATTTCTTCTATCTGTTTTACCTGCGCTATTGGACCACTTCGTAAAATGGCGTTTAGCCATTCGCGAAGCAGGTTATAATAATCTTCATCAGCATGTTGCAATTGATGCAAGGCTTCGCGGTAGTTCCCTTCGCTGGCATTAGCAATAAGCTTTGCCTTGTCGGCTTCAATGCGGGCTTTTGTAATTAGCGATGCTTCAATATCTTCTGGCTGCAGAGCCGGAATCTTTACTAACTGGCAACGGGAAAGTATCGTGGTTAAAATGGCGCTTTCGCTTTCTGCCACTAAAATAAAAATAGTATCCGGCGGCGGTTCCTCTATCAGCTTTAAAAGCTTATTTCCTTCTTTTCCTAGGTACTCCGGCATCCAAAGCACGATGATCTTATAACCGCTTTCAAAACTTTTAAGTGATAGTTTTCGATTGATGTCGTTACATTCCTGGGCGGTAATATTGCCTTGCTTATTTTCGGCGCCGATAAATTGTAGCCAATCGTAAATATTGCCGTAAGGATATTGCTGGATAAACTCCCGCCACTCGCTGGCATAATCAACACTTAAGGGTGGCGTTCCTGCTTTTTTAGTTATGACGGGGTAGGAATAATGAATATCCGGATGCACCATTGCGGCTGCTTTTGAAAAAGAGGATTGCTTAGCCATCCAGGCGTCGGCTTCATCGGAGGTTGCCGGAAGTTTTACCTCAATTTCGTCACCAAACATAGAAGGTCCCGCCTCGCTTTGCCCGGCCGGAGATGAAGAATTTGGGAGACTTGATATATAATTAGCAAAGGCCAGGGCCATCGGTAACCCACCGCTCCCCTCTTTTCCTAAAAAAAGCAAGGCGTGGCTCAAGCGATTGTGCTGCACCATTTCAACAAGGTGGCCCTTTACTTCGTGCTGGCCTATAACATCGCGGAATAACATTGTCTTGAACTGGGATTTATGAGATTACTTGGATTGATGGGATTAAAAAACCGCCTGAACTTCAGACGGCTTCAAATATCCTATTAAATCCTATTCATCCAACACATCCCAGTTCAGACGATTAGTTGAGGTACTTTAAAACCTCTTCGCTCATTGGTTTGGTTTTGTTATTGATCACCGTAATCAGGTTCCCTTTTTCATCTAATAAAAACTTGGTAAAGTTCCATTTTATAGGATCTTCAATCCCTTTCTTCTTGGCTTCAGCAATAAGGTATTGAAATATGGGAGCAGCATCGTCGCCCTTTACAGAAACCTTATCAGCCATAGGAAAGGTTACGCCATAATTTTTGGTACAAAACTCTTTGATCTCGGTACTTGTGCCAGGCTCTTGCCCGCCAAAATTATTGGCAGGAAAACCAACAATAACCAATTTGTCTTTATACTTTTCATACAATTGTTCCAGCTCGGCATACTGCGGTGTATTACCACATTTGGAAGCAGTATTAACGATCATTATTTTTTTACCCTTGAATTTGGAGAAATCGATGTCTTTCCCTCCATCAAGGCCAGTTACTTTAAAGTCATAAATAGAAGCGGAACTGAATAGCACTGAAAGTAAAGCCACTAAAGCGATTTTCATAATTAGAAGTTTATTGATAAATAACAACCTAAAGATAAGATGGTTGAATTCTTGTTTGCCTCATTCGTAAGTTAATTATTGCTTCTCGTAAGATCCCAAATCGGGTAAGCCTACAGGCCGCGGGTTCCCGTCCAGATCAATTGTTACTCCTGAATTTATCCCGGTATTTTTTGCAGGCGAATTGTCTTTCAACCTAAAATTAAAAAAACGGTTTGCTGTATTAATGCTATCAAAAAGGGGAAGCTGATTAACAGGTGTGGTCACCGTTATTCCTGTTGCCGAAGGCGGCGCTTGCATTCGCCACAAAACTTTATTGAAATTAATGTTTGGCGGTTGGCTTCCTTTTATATCTATGGCTACTTCATTATTCACAAATCCATTCTGCTCTCCAAAGAAAATGCAATTAGTGAAAGACGCATTTAACCCAGCGGTAACGATGGTATTGCCCTGCACGGTATAATTGGTTAAAATAAACACAGGCTCCTTATGCTGTACAAAACTATTGGAGTAAGAAGCCACCGTGCAATGCTTAAAATCGTACGTGCCGCCTCCACCAAGAGCCAGGTTTTGCCCGCAGTTAGAGATTAAAACGTTTCGTGCATTAACGCTTGTGTTGATGCCAATAAGGCCATTTGTATAAGCGTTATCAATTATGGTTTCGTTTAAAGTAAGCTTCGTGCCTGATGCTGAAGGATCTATTACAGCAATTCCCTGGTAGGAATTTTTTATGATAGCATAATTGATAGTATTATTCTTACTGCTACCTGTAAAAATCAACCCGGGGTAAGAAGCCGGATAATTTTTATAGGGTTCATCTAACCTGTCACCAGTGAAAAGCACTTTCGTACTGTCATATCTTTCACCGTTAACCTGCAGGGAACCATTAATAATAAAAGGAGCATCAGCATGCATATAAATTTTGCATCCTTTATTAATAGTAAGTGTGGCTGTAGTATCAACAGTTAACCTTCCTAAGATCACATAAGGAAGGTCATTGTTCCATGCTTCACTGCCTGTAATTTTTCTATTACGAAAGAAGTGAGCGTTTTGTCCAAAAGCATCTAACTGCACAAATTGACGATTGCCGTTGTAATTTATTTCGATGCTATCCCGAACGATAAAGGCGAGATTTAGTGCATTTGGGTTGATGCTGATAGTAACACGAACGTACACGCTGTCACTAGCTAAAACTTCTACGTCGCCAACCTGCGGGCCCGGCACACCATCAACATTAATTTTAAACGGCGAAGCCGCACCACCACCCAAACGAACTGAAGACAGCCTGATCCCTTTATTATTATTGTTGATGATTTTTAAGTATTGAGAAACGGAACCTGCAGTAGTAAACACCGTATCAAAATGCAAGGTATCTACGCTTGTCTGCAACTTTGCATCGGCACTTGAAGTGAAGCTTTCTTTACGACAGGAAAAGAGAAATAGTATAAGAGTGGCAAGGGGAACAAGGTTTTTCACAAACTTCATAAGAGGCTAAAAATACATCAGCGACTCGAAAAACAAAGTGTAGCAATACTTAACTGCGTATTGCCTGCTTCCACCAGGGAGGCGCCGCAGGCTTCCAAAGTAGCGCCGGTGGTAATAACATCATCTATTAATAAGACGTGCTTGTCTTTAATGGCACCAGGTTTTACCACCTCAAATCTTCCTTCCATATTCGCCCAACGTTCTATGCGGTTTTTCTTTGTCTGCGTGTCGGTGTGGGATGTTCTAATAATGACATCTTTCAAAATTGGTTTTTCTAAAACTTCTGCAATGCCCTCACATAAAACAGTAGCCTGGTTGTAGCCCCGCTTTTGTTCTTTGGCCGGAAAAAGCGGTAGCGGAATCAACGCATCTATATAGCGAAACCTATTCGATTCTGCAAAGGCATGTCCCATCAATCTTCCCAAGTATAATCCTAACTCTTTGTTGCCATTATATTTTAAACCGTGCATCAGGTGCTGCATTTTAGAGCCTTTTGTAAAATAATATTGGGCAGTAGCATTGGCAACAGGTAGCCGTCCCCAAAATATTTTTTCAATGGGATTGTTTGGATAAAGATGAAACTCTGTTTTTGGTAAATCAGCATGGCATCGTATGCAAAGAAAATGCTCTACCTGTAAAATATCTGTTCCGCATCCTTCGCATACATGCGGGAAGATGAGATGAAGAAGTGATTCCTTAATGTCTTTGAACAGGGATTTTTGGGATTGTCTTAGATGAATGGGAGATGATTGATTCACTTTATAAAATGTATCATCAAGTTAATCGCTTTTCCCTTATCCTCCCAATCCCTTTTATCTTATAAATCCGGTTCAGAACAGGTACCGGTACAATTCCTCTACCCTTCCCATGGTAACAATCTCAATATTGAATTTGCTTTTGGTTAATCCCTTTTGATTGTACTTAGAAAGTATGATCTTACCGAAGCCTAACTTTTCAGCTTCAGCAATGCGTTGCTCAATACGGCTGATGGCTCTTATCTCTCCGCTTAAACCTACTTCACCGGCAAAGCAAATGGTATGAGGAACCGGCGTGTCTTCATAAGAAGAAAGCAGGGCAACTATAACAGCTAAATCAATAGAAGGGTCTTCTACTTTTAAGCCGCCCGCAATATTTAAGAAAACGTCCTTCACTCCAAAATGAAAACCACCACGCTTCTCTAATACGGCTAATAATAATTGTAAGCGGCGGCTGTCAAAGCCACTGACAGTTCTTTGCGGTGTGCCGTAAACAGATTGCGTAACCAACCCTTGTACTTCTATAAGCAATGGCCGTTGGCCTTCGATAGTAGCGGCAATAGCAATACCTCCAAGGTCTTCTTCTTTTTGTGTGATGAGAATTTCACTTGGGTTGGTAACAGGGCTCATACCTGTATCATTCATTTGATAAATGCCTAATTCCGCTGTGCTCCCAAAACGATTTTTGAGCGTACGCAAAATTCGATAAGCATAGTGACGGTCACCTTCAAACTGAAGCACTGTATCAACCATGTGCTCTAACAATTTAGGTCCGGCTATAGAACCTTCCTTCGTAATATGCCCTATTAAAAAAACCGGTGTATTTGTCTCTTTAGCAAACTGCTGAAACTCCGCAGCACATTCTCTTATTTGTGATACAGAGCCAGGTGATGATTCTATAAATGGTGATTCAAGGGTTTGAATCGAATCAACAATAATAACCTGCGGCTTTAATTTTTTTATCTCCTGGAAAATAACTTGCGTTGATGTTTCGGTAAGCAGGTAAAAGTTTTCACTCTTCATACCTAACCTGTCGGCACGCATTTTAATTTGCTGGTCGCTTTCTTCTCCGCTTATGTAAAGCGTTATATGATTTTTTAACTGCAGGCCCATTTGCAAAAACAAAGTGCTTTTACCTATCCCCGGCTCTCCAGCTACTAATACTAAACTTCCCGGAACTATGCCACCACCAAGCACCCTGTTTAACTCTGAATCAATAGTAAGTATCCGTGGAGTTTCACTTGTTTCTACTTCATTAAGATGACGTGTTTTTTTTGTAGTACTCTTTTCATTGTATGAGTCCCAATCATTAGTTGCAATTTTATTACTATCCTTTTGTACAAGTTCTTCAACTAACGTATTCCACTGTCCGCAGGATGGACATTTGCCCGTCCACTTCGGACTTTCATTACCGCATACCTGACAGAAATAAGCTGTTTTAACTTTCGCCATTCACTAAAATTAGGTTGAATAAAAATGAAAAAATTTGGATTAGTAAAGTAGGAGGAAGAGTAGAAAACAAGATGCGATTTTTAGTAAAAAGGGCTGATCTTTCGACCAACCCTTTTACTTACTAACCCATTAAATTCTAGCACTAAATTACAATTCTGCGGCACTTTACAAAATTATTTTTTAGCCATGTGCAAAACTTTTTAAAGACTTTATATAATAGGTTTTAACAAAAAGTGAGGCGTAAGCAATTGATTTTCAACTTATAAAGAACTGCCTCGAAAACAGATTTTTGTCTTTGATGCTGCTAAACTGTCAGCAAATTTGCAGCCTTGCAAAAATGAAACTGACAAATCTCGGCAAATAACGTTTTTAGGGTTCTTTTGGTTGAATTGGATAAAAATTTGAAAGAGGTATAAAACAAAAAAGGTAAAAATGACATCTTCAATATTTATTGTTTCGCTGATTTTTGTTGGGATAAGTATGCTGGTTTCCAGTATTTTAAAGAGGAGGTTTACAGCCCTTGGCAAAATTCCGCTTGCAGCCCGGCTTACCGGTAAAGAAGTAGCGGAAAAGATGCTCCGGGAAAGTGGGATCTATGACGTTAAAGTAGTTTCTGTGGAAGGTTTTTTATCGGACCACTATAACCCTGCTAATAAAACCATCAACCTCAGCCCTGAAGTTTATAACAATTACAGCATTTCTGCTGCAGCGGTTGCAGCTCACGAAACCGGCCATGCTGTGCAACATGCAACAGCTTATACATGGTTGAACCTAAGAAGCAAACTCGTTCCTGCGGTTCAGTTTAGCTCAGGCATTGTTAACTGGGTGCTGCTGATTGGCGTTTTTATGGCAGCTTCCGGTAATTCAACCCTGCTTTTAGGAGGTATTATACTCTTTGCAGCCACAGTTGTTTTCTCCATAGTAACATTACCTGTAGAGTTTGACGCCAGCCGCAGAGCTTTACAATGGCTCGAACGCACTAATGTTACCAATGCTGATGAATATCCCAAAGCTAAAAACGCACTTACGTGGGCGGCTATGACGTATGTGGTTGCTGCAATGGCGGCGATAGTTACTTTGGTGCAATATGTAATGATTTACATGGGAGGAAGAGATAGAGATTAAAAAATATATTTGTGTTTTTTTGAGAAATGCCATGAGAAATCATGGCATTTTATTTTATAAGCAGCAAAATTTTCAGCCGATTTGTCTATTTTGGGACGATTTCTTTAATTAAAATTATTTGTACATGAGAAAAATCAAAATCGTTCTGCTTATAGGATTGTTATGCACTGCACAATTCCTTTGGGCGCAGACCAGATTAATTACCGGGAAAATTACAGATGAAAGGGATGGAATGCCAATTGCAGGCGCCACCGTGACTGTAAAAAATACGAAGGTTACTACCGTTACAGATGCTAACGGAGCTTTCAATATTCAGGCTGCCGATAATGCGATATTGGTCATTAGCTATATTGGTTATGCAGGTGTGGAAGTGAATGCTTCAAGCGCTTCTGCCATACGTTTGGCCCAAGGCACAAATGCTTTGTCAGAAGTTGTAGTCGTAGGATATGGCCAAACGCTAAAACGAGAACTTACTTCCAGCGTAACAAGGGTAAAAGGAAGCGAAGTTGCCAATACGCCTGTTCCAAACTTTAACCAGGCACTACAAGGCCGTGCTGCAGGTGTATTTGTAGAATCGAATAATGGTAAAGTCGGGGAAGGAGTAAAGGTTCGCATTCGCGGACAAGGGTCTATCAATGCTTCTAATTCACCACTTTATGTTATTGATGGAATTCCTGTAAGTACCGGAAGCTTATCCGGTAATGCCCTGGCAGATATTAATTTTAATGATGTTGAATCCTTTGAAGTTCTAAAAGATGCCGCAGCTACTGCTATTTATGGTAGCCGTGCCGCAAATGGAGTTGTTCTTATCACCACAAAAAAAGGCCGTAGCGGCCAGCCTAAATTTACTGTAGGCTTACAATATGGAAGTAACAAGCCAACACATAAGCGTGGCTTTTTAAATGCAGCGGAATATGTTGAGTTATTAAAAGAGGCAGCTGTTAATACAGCTAAGTATCATTATAACCGTGCTGGTAATTGGCGGGGTTATGCATCTGAGCAAGCTGCCATTACAGATATGACAACATACATTGAAGGCCGCCTTACCCGTTACAGTGGAAGTAGCGACTGGCGTAAATTAGAAACGAACACAAATTGGGAAGACCTGGCTTTCCAGGATGCAAATGTTGGTGCTGTAGATGTTTCCGCTTCTGGTGGTAATGACCGTACCCGCTATTTTATTTCGGGTTCTTACAATAACCAGGATGGTATTTTATTTGGAAATAATTTCGATCGTATCTCTGGCCGTATTAATCTTGACCAGCAACTTGCTACAAAATTTAAAATAGGACTGAATTTAGCCGTATCCCGCACTAATGCAAAACGGGTAGCTGATGATAACGAGTTTTTTACCCCGATGCAAATTGTGGCCTTAGCCCCCATTACCCCGGTCAGGAATCCAATGGGTGCATTTTATAATACACCCACAACTACTTATTACAACCCTTTAATTGAAACGGAAAATTCAGAATATAAGTCTTATACGTATAGAAATATCGGTTCTGCGTTTGGACAGTATGACTTTACAAAGAACTTGTTTTTGCGTACCGAGTTTGGTATTGACCTGAGTAGCCAGAACGACGAAGAGTTTTATGGCTCTAAAGCTTTATTAGGAAATGCTACCAATGGTTTTGGAAGAAGTACGTGGTTACGTAACACCCGCTATACCACGAACACGTATGCGAACTTTAAAAAATCAATAAACGATATACATTCACTTGATGCTACCCTTGGTTTCGCTTTTGAAAAGGGTACCTCGCATACCACTTTTACACAAGGGGAACAATTCCCGTCAGATGATTTAAGAAGCCTTGATAATGCAGGCAAAATAACCGATGGAGGTTCTTCAATTACTGAAAATGCAATTGAATCTTTTTTCGGCCGTGTGAACTATGGCTTTAAAGGGAGATATCTTTTAGGCGTAACGGGCAGGTACGATGGCTCGTCTGTATTTGGTGTGAATAAACGATATGGCTTCTTTCCATCTGTGTCCGCTGGTTGGGTAATCAGCGAGGAGAATTTTTTAAAGAGCAGCAGTACAATAAGCTTTTTAAAGCTAAGAGGAAGCTATGGCCAGTTAGGCAACTCCCTTGGCTTTGGCAGCTATGCAGCACAACCTGCGTATGTAGCAGGTCGTTATTCCGGTATTTCGGTTTTAGTTCCTGGCCGTTTAGGGAACAGCGATCTTACATGGGAAACCAGCGACCAGTTTGATGTAGGTTTAGAGTTTGGCTTTTTCAAAAATCGCCTTACGGCAGAAATTGATTATTATGATAAACGTTCTGCTAAAGGAAACCGTGGTTTTATCTTCAATTTGCCGGTGCCTTTTACATCCGGTTACGGAAGCTACATTACTAACTTAGGCGAGATTCAAAACAGCGGGGTTGAATTCTCCATCAATAGTACTAATATATCAAATCGTGATTTTAGGTGGTCAACCAGCTTCAATATCGCCTACAATAAAAACAAAGTATTGAAGATCGATGGTGACCAGGATACTTTATCATTTAATGATGGCCGTTATATGAATGCATTGATTGTTGGCCAGCCTATTGGTGTCCACTACGGACAGAAATACGCTGGAGTTGATCCGCAAAACGGCGATGCTCTTTATTTTGAACAAGACGGAAAAACAACCACTGACGACTACAATCGGGCGGGTCTTTTTGTGGTTGGCGATCCCAATGCCAAATACTTTGGCGGTATTACCAATAACTTCTCTTACAAAGGAATCGAGTTAAGCGTGCTGTTTCAAGGTGTGTTTGATTATGATATTGTAAATGGCGCCGGCGGTTTTATGAGTGCCCGTGCTGACTGGTTCGATAATCAAACACGTGACCAGTTAGGGCGTTGGAAAACAGTTGGACAACAAACTAATATTCCTGAAGCAAGACTTAACCGCTTTGGTGATTTTGCTTCCCCGGGAGTTTCTACACAGTATATGGAAGATGGTTCGTACATCCGCTTAAAGAATATTACGCTGGCTTATAACCTTCCTGCAAAATGGCTAAGTAAAGCAAAACTTAGCTCTGCCCGTTTTTACATTACCGGTATCAACCTGGCCACCTTTACCGATTATACCGGATGGGACCCGGAAGTGAATACAGATTACAGAGCGGGAAATATTAACCAGGGTGGCGACTTTTATGCAGCACCGCAGATCAAGTCTATTGTATTTGGATTGAACATTGGCTTCTAACTATAAAAAGTAAATAATGAAATCAAAATATTTATCTATCGCACTAATTGCCAGCATTGTTTTGGCTTCGTGCAAAAAAGAATTGAATTTAAAAGATCCGCAAGGCTTAGACCCGCAAACAGCATTAGCTACCGACGCTAATATAAAACGTGTACTACAAGGTGGCTATGATGCACTTAGTTCTTCAAGTATGTATGGGGGAAACGCACAGTTGTTTGCCGACTTAGCTGCGTCTGATGGTCAGTTAAATTGGGTAGGAACTTTTAACACCTACAGAGAAGTTTGGGGTAAAAGTATTATTACAACAAATCCCATCATTCGTGATATCTGGGGTGCCGGCTACAATGCTATAAACATTGCTAATAATGTGATAGCCAATATTGATAAAGTAGTTGCCGCTGACCAGGCCCGGGTAAAAGGCGAGGCTTTATTTATTAGAGGAGCCATGCACTTTGAGCTGGTTCGATATTTTGCCAAGGATTATACTGATGGTGACCCAAACACAAACCCGGGGATCCCGGTAATGAAACAGCCTACCAATGCCTCTGATGAAATAACAAAACCATCCAGGGCTAAAGTTGCGGAAGTGTATGCGGCAGTAATTGCGGATTTAATTGAAGCCGAAAGCTTATTGCCAACAACGAATGGAGTATATGCAACAAAATCTGCCGCTGCTGCCATCCTCTCAAGAGCTTATTTGCAGAAGGCTGATTATACTGGTGCAAGAGATGCATCCAATAGAGCTATTACTAGCGCAACAGGTAAATCTTTACTGCCAGTTTTCATGAACAACTTCAACCAGGCAGCCAATACCGCTGAAGATATTTTTGCTATCCAGGTAAGCGACCAGGATGGAGCGAATAACTTACAATTGTTTTATTCAGTTGATATCTTCGGTGCCCGTGACGGTGACATTGAGGTGGAGCCTACTTATCTTTCTTTATACGAAGCAACGGATGTTAGAAGATCAAGTACAAACAACCCAGGTGCTACCACAGCTTTTAATACAGCCTTCTATGTAAAGTACAGCGCCTACCGTACAACAAAATGGAGAGACTTATATAAGAACGTAAAAGTGATTCGTTTAGCTGAACTGTACTTAACAAGAGCTGAGGCTAACTTTAGATTAGGTACGGCACTTGGCGATACGCCATTGAATGATATCAACAGAATACGTACTCGTTCTAGCGCCACACCACTGGCGGTTCTAACTTTAAATGACTTTTACGACGAGAGGAGAAGAGAACTAGCATTTGAAGGTTTTGGTTTGCACGATGCGAAAAGGTTTAAGAAAACGATTGATGGCCTTCCCTGGAACAATAATAAATTAGTGTTCCCGATTCCATTTAGAGAAATAAATGCCAATTCAAGCTTAACACAAAATAGCGGGTATTGATTATTTTCAAACTTTGAATATAAAATAAAAGAAAAGCTGTCATCCTGTTGACAGCTTTTCTTTTTAAGCATTGTTATTTACGAGTAGAAGCTTAGTTTAAAACAACGGCGGAACTCTCTTTTTAACATCTGCTAAAACATAAAAAAGGATTTGCTTGTTGCAAATCCTTTAAATTTATAATCATTCATTCAACCTAACTACATCCCCGGCTTCCAGCTATTATTTTTCCTGTTTAAATCCGGTAATCTTTTATCAGGATCAAGCACCACTTCTGTAACCTTGCTGGTTGGATATACATAAAAAGTTGTTTCACCGCCACGCATCCACACTTCTACCGGCACAATAAGCGTTTGGGTTTTGCCATTGGCTTCTTTTACCAAAACCGGTACCGGCATCGCCATCTGATCCAGGTTTTGTAGTGTAATAGCAACACCCGATTCGGGCTTTGTTGCGCTTACCTGCGTTACACTTTTTACTGCTACATCCAGCTTATAATTATTCAGCACCCAGCCTCTCCAAAACCAGGCTAAGTCTTCACCGGCGGCGTTTTCCATGGTGCGAAAAAAGTCCCATGGCGTAGGATGTTTATACGCCCATGCTGCAATGTATTCCTTGAACGCTTTGTCAAAACGCTGAGGGCCTAAAACCACATCACGCAAGGCATCCAGCATTTTTGCGGGCTTTTCGTAAGCTGCCGTACCCAAATTAAATTCCGTAATCTGATCGGCAGCAGTGAACAACGGATCCATCTTATCGTTGAAGGTATATTTCAACATATCCTCTCCTCCAAAAAAAGAAAAGGTATTGAACTCACCTTTGTTGAATGCCTTGGTTGAAAGCCCGTTAATAAACGTATTAAAGCCTTCATCCATCCACGCATATTTGCGCTCATTAGTGCCAACGATCATCGGGAACCAGTTATGCCCGAACTCGTGATCGGTTACACCCCACAAATCAGCACCAATAGATTGATAACTGCAAAATACAATGCCTGGATATTCCATGCCGCCAACAATACCGGCAACGTTTACAGCAACGGGATAAGAATATTCAAACCATTTTGAAGAGTAATGTTCTATGGAACCTTTCACCATTTCGGTGCTGCGCTGCCACCCATCTTTCTTAATGCTTTCCACCGGGTAGGCGCTCATGGCCAATGATTTTTTTCCACTCGGTAAATTAATCCTGGCAGCATCCCATACAAACGCCTTTGATGCGCCCCAGGCTATGTCGCGGGCATTTTGCATCTTAAATTTCCACGTAAGAGTACCGCTGCCTGCTGGCCTTGATTTAGCATCGCTTATTTCATCAGCTGTTCTTATCACTACTGTTTTATCGCTGCTGCGGGCTTCTGCTAAACGGCTTATTTGTGTTGAAGTCAATACCTCTTTTTCATTTTGCAATTCACCGGAACCAACTATGATTAAGTTAGCCGGAGCAGTAATAGCATAATCAAAATCGCCATACTCTAAATAAAACTCACCCTGTCCTAAATAAGGTAAAGTGTTCCATCCCTGCTGGTCATCGTATACACACATACGTGGATACCATTGTGCTATTTCATATATCCATCCATTTTTTGTACGCAGCCTTCCCATACGATCAGTGCCATATTCGGGAATGGTAAATTCATAACTGATAGTGAGCTTTGCTTTGTTGCCCGATGCTTTTAATGCGGTTGGCAACCATACCTGCAGGCGGGTATCGGTAACAATATATTCCGGTGTGACTTTCTTTCCATCCGCTTCTACCGAAATTGATTTGATCACTTCTCCTTGTGTAAAACCAACATTAGCAAAACGTCCGCCCGATGGTTCTGAAGCACCGCTGCTGCGGGAGTCGCTACGAAAAATATTCTGATCTACTTGCAGCCACAAATAATTCAAGGCATCGGGACTATTATTAGTGTAAGTGATTTCTACTTCGCCGGAAACTTTATGTGCGCTGGTATCCAACGTAACATTCAATTTATAATCTGCACGATTTTGCCAGTACTTGGGTCCTGGAGAGCCATTGGCTGAACGGTATTCGTTGCCACTGTTTGGATAAAACTGTAAATCGAAAAGTGCTCTTGGATTGTATTTAGATGTTGTTAATTGCGCCTGAGCAAAGGCGGCAAGCAAAAAACAATTTGCTAAAAGGGCCAGACTTATTTTTTTCATGTGGTAATACATTCTTTAAGTGTTGAAATTAAGGTAATAACTACGACAGCGAATTGGCAGGAGATAGTATTCACTTATTTTAAGGAAACATTGATTCAGCAAGGGCTACGCTTTCCGTACGGCCTACATCTATCACATTACTGGTGCTATGATTGTAGCCTGCGATCTTACTGTGTGTGGCAACTGTTAGAAAAACATCAATCAGCGAGAACTTACCTGTTTGCGTTATAGCGTCAAAAACAGATGGTTCAAAAATAGCGATACCACTGTAGGCTTTCTCAACATATTCAACTGCAGGCACGGATATTTTTTCCTTTTGCGTATCGGTATTGCGCCAGCCGCACAACCGGTTGTACTTATCAAAAAGAAGATAGCGTTGCGTTTTACGATCAGTAACAGCAAGTGTAATAACAGCTTCTTCCTGCCGGTGAGTAGCCAGGAAATCTGCGAGATTGGCGTTCGTTAAGATATCAACATTGATAGTTATAAAAGTTTCGTTTTGTAAGTATTGTTTAGCCTTAAGCAATCCACCACCGGTCTCCAATACTTCTTCTGTTTCATCGCTGATGATGATGTTGCTGCCCCATCCTTTATTATCTTCTATAACCTTTATTACCTGGCCGGCAAAGTGATGCACATTCACTACTACTTCTGAGATACCATATTGCTGCAGGTACTCGATGTTTCGTTGTAAAAGTGTTTTGCCGTTTACAACAGCCAATGCTTTAGGATGCTTGTCTGTCCAGGGTTTAAAGCGGGTGCCAAGACCAGCTGCGAAGATCATTGCTTTCATTCCCCCTGTCCCCCTGAAGGGGAGACTTAAATTTGAACCGTCTTTATTAGTTTCATCTTGCATACCTGTAAAACAAGTTTAGTAAAAATTTAGTTAGAAGATAAAGAGCTTACTCTTTAGAACTGATTGAAAAAGTAAAGCTCATTAACCTAAGTCTTCCCTTCAGGGGGAAAGGGGGAGTATCGGATTCTTCCAGCCTTTGGCCTCTTGCTCCCGGTGGCATAATTCAATTTTTACTTTGTACTTGTTGCGAAGATGTCTTGCAAGTGCATCAGCCGAATATACACTGCGATGCTGCCCGCCGGTGCAACCGAAGTTTACGGTTAGCGAATCGAAGCCCCGTTTAATATATTCCTCTACCGAAATGTCAACAATATCAAAAACAGAATTTAAAAAGTCCTGTATGCGGGTCTGTCGTTCTAAATATTCCATTACCGGTTTATCGCGGCCATGAATTTCCTTATACTCCGCATGCCGTCCGGGGTTATCTATTCCGCGACAATCAAATACAAATCCGCCGCCATGAATGCTGGTATCTACCGGCACGCCTTTGCGATAAGAGAATGAACAAACTTTTACTACCAATGGAGTATTTTCATCGGCTTGCACAGGCGTAAAACGTTGGATGATTTCTTCATCAATGCAAAGGCTCAATACCTTTTTAAATCCAGGTACCGATATTCCTATGCTATTGTTATCAAGAAAAGATTTCAGGTTTCTGAGTGCCTGCGGTATACTTGTAAGAAAATGCGCTTTACGCTCAAATAACCCGCGAAAACCATACGCCCCTAATACCTGCAGTAACCGTATCAAAACATAGCCATTGTATTGGCTTTTGAAAATATCACGGTCAATTTTATTATCAATGATAGTTTCAAAAGAATTCATGTATTCTTCCAGTAATCCTTCTTTCCACTCATCCGGCAGGTTGGCACGTGCCTGCCACAACATGCTGGCTACATCGTATTGCGGGGCACCTTTCATGCCACCCTGGTAATCTATAAAATTAACAGCATCCCCCTGCCCCCCTTCCAATGGGGAAACTAAAATATTCCGGCTTTGAAAATCGCGAAACATAAAATATTTGTACTCCGTATGCGTCAGGTACGAGCTAAGAGCATCAAAATCCTCCCCTAAGGCCTGCTTGTCGTAGGGCTTTTGCAGTGCATCTAAAAAATAATACTTGAAATAGAACAAGTCAGCTTTGATAGCCTGGCGGCCAAACTCCTTGTTGGTTAAGCATTTTTCGTAATCCAATCCATCATCACCCAGCACCTGCAGCTTTGCTAACTGGTATAAGCTTTCCTTAAACAACTGGTATACTTCGGGCACAAAACCTTTTTCTTCTAAAATACTCATGAGCGATACATCGCCCAGGTCCTGCTGCAGGTAAACGGTTTTATCGTCACTTACCGCAACCACTTCGGGTACCTGCAAACCTTTTTTATAAAACTGCTCCGAGAAATAAATGAAGCTATCGTTTTCAGGTATGTTTAATCCATGCGTACCAATAACCGTAGTTCCATCATTGTCATGTAAACGAAAGTATCTTCTGTCGCTGCCCGACTGTGGCAATACATCTACCAGCGCCGGCTCTCTCCCACTCCAGCTTTTATACAATTCCGATACGGCGTTTACTAATTCCTGCATGGCGCAAATGTAGGGTGGTTACCTCATTCGTTTCACCATCTTACCCAAACAAAAAACGGGGCATAAAGCCCCGTTCTTTGTTAGAAAATTTTAACCCTATATCGAGGCTTAGTTTTTTACAATGCGCTGCTGGGCTGCTTCATCGCCGCAGGTAGCTTTCACTACATACAGTCCTTTAGCTAATCCACTCAACATCATTGTCTCGGTTTGGCCGGCACTGCCTAACTGGATGCTTTTTGCCATAATACCGTTAGCGGTATATAGTTGAAGCGCTACAGCTTTGCCTTGCCATGCATTGGGTAGGGTGATGCGAACATCGCTTACAGCCGGGTTCGGATAGGTTGTAAGGGCTATTGTTTGCATTTCGTTTTTTGAGAGGCGAATTGTTTTAACCACAGTGTACTGCATTTCCTTTGTTTTGTCAATGCTTGCCACACGGTAGTAAACAACACCAGTAGCAGAACTTACACCTTTGTCTTTGTAAGAATAGGTGGCTGTGCTATTCGCCAGTACGGAAGCAATGTCAGTGTAGGTTTTACCATCTGTGCTGCGTTGCACAATAAAGTGGTTTAACTGCTCGCCGTTTTGCGCCTGCCAGTTAATACTTGCATCACCCCTTGTGTATAGTACAGCAAAGCTTGAAAAGTTTACCGGCAGCATAACCCATGGAGACAGGGCAAAGGATTTGCTCCACATAGAGTTCAGGCGGATACCGGAACCATTGCTTGATAAAGAAGCAGACCTAGCACCGTAACGGAAATTGATTTGGTCAACATCTACATACTGGAACGTAGCCATCACCGCTGTACCAGCCGTATCGATGTTATTGTAGTTTTGAACCGGTCCTTGTAACACATTACCAATTACACCTTCGTAAGGATGATTACAGCCACTGAATAATACACCGTTGCCATCGCAAGCCAAGCAGTCAATACCAAGAACGTCACCCGTTCCGTGACAAGGTAAACATTGGTTCAAGGTGCTTGAAACATTACACACACCACAGGCCATCACTGAACCTAAGCTACCAGCTGGTGTAGAGGCTAAGCTTGAGAAAGAAGAGTAAGCAACATTAGCCGGGTTACTGAAAGAGGCGTATTCAGCAATTGACCATCCGTCGCCATCAACATCGAGTGCCGTGAAATCTGCTCTTTGCACTTTGGTTTTCTTGTTTTTACCTGCTTCGTAAAAAGTCATCTCAAAATCAATGTACCAGTTTTGGTTAGGAGCTACCACGCCAGCCAGACCAAACTCTGGTTGAAACGCTTTGTTCCATCCTAAAGCAGAATTGTCAATACTGTTCATCACAATGTCGGAGCGGGAAAACTTTTTCAGCTTGATCTCGGCATCAACACCAGGAGCGATGTTGCTGAAACGGTAAACGGCACCTTGTTTCTTATCATTACCTTTTACTAAAACAGGACTGGTAAAGGAAAGCTCAGGCGCCGGCGCGGAAGTAGCTGTGGTAGAACAATCTTCCGGACGGGTAAAATCAATATCAGCGGCGGTACTTCCTTTAATGCTTCCCCCTACACAATAAGCATCGATGCGGGCATTCCATGGTCCATCGGTTTCAAGATCACCCGAAGTTTTCAGCACGTTAAAACCATAGTTGTTGGCAGCACCCAGCAATACACTGACTGCGGAGTTAGGACTGGTTTTAAACTTACCGGCACCTACAGTTACCTTGGCATTGTCCACACGGAGGGTTACATAATCTTTGATCGAAAAATCACCGGACTTGTTAAGAGATACCTGTACGTTAGAATTCTTGATCGTGTCGATAGAAGGCAGGGCAGACGTGCCATCTATCGTATATCCTGAATTGATCAAAATGGTACTGTTGGTGAAGTTTGATTTAGAACCTGCTTTTGCGTCTATGCCTTTTGAGATAGCAATTTTTGCACTATTGGCGATAAATCTTCCGCTGATCAGCAGGTCGGCTTTATTAGCCGTTACATCCTGGATAAACCCGCCATTGGTAACACTGAGCACACCGGTTGACTGGATAACTACATTCTTATTGAAGGCGTTATCAAATCTGAGGGTGTCGGCCGTAATGTTCAGTTTTCCGGCAATAGTCAAATCGCTATTCACCGAGTATTGAACCGCATGCTTAATGATTACGGTTTGTGCAGCAGTGATAGTACTGCCTGGCACCAGCCCTCCTACCCATGTAGCAGAACTTGTCCAGCTACCATTAGCTTTGGTGGTATAAGTCGTCTGTGCCATACCAACTAATGATATAAAAGCACCTAAAGAAGTAAGGAAAAGTTTCCTTGATTTTAATCCAGGTTTCGCAGGATTAGTAACAATACCCGCTGCTGTCAGCAGGTATTGTTTTGAGAAAAAGTTTAGTACAGTTTGAGTCATTTTTGTTTTTTTAATAGGGTTTAAATTAATTGCTCAGGTTTTCTAAAGACCTTGGATTTTTTCGACAAAAATGATTTCTAACAGGATAAGATTGGACAATAAGGGTTTCATCACCAGGATGCTGAATTTTGTTTTGGCTATTCAAAAGGATCAGGATCAGTTGGTTTTTTAAGATGCTTGGACCTTTTTGGTTTATTAGGATTTTTGTTTTTGGTTCTTCTTCGAATCTGGATCTTTCGGTTTTTTGCAGGATTGAATTTTATGGGTTTTTCTTTGGCTTGGACTTCGTTAGTTTTTCAGGATTGAATTTTTGGTTCTTCTTCAGTCTTGAATTTTAATTGGTTTAACTGGATTTGAATCTTTTGATTCTTCTTCGGTTTGGATTTGGTTGGCTTTTTCTTTCGGATTTAGATTTTTTGTTCTTTAAAGTACTTTTAAAACAGGTTGGCTTTTTTTCAGATACTGATTTTTGAGGCTTGGTTTTAAAAAGGAATGTTGAACTGGTTTTTCTTTGGATACAGATTTACTGCATTACAAAGGATGTTGGATTACCATTTCGAAAAACTAAAAGGGAGTGTGGAGCAAAAGAAGCGTTTGCCCGTTGTGCAGTTCCGGTGGCTGTATTGATCGGATACAAGCTTAAAAAACCAGGAACTTGCTGAGAGGCGGAAGAAGGGAATCTTCCTTGTGTGATAGTGTACAAACGTTTCATAGTCGGGTTTCAATTTAGTTTTCTACAGGGTTGTTTAGTTTTCGGATTACTCTGCCAGTTTTTTGATTGTTACATCAATTATTGGTACTGTAAATAAAGCACGGCCTTTCGGAAAATACAAGTGTTTTGCGGGAAATTTTACTTAAAATCTACCGTATTTTCCACATCACCGTTTAAAATCAAGGGGTTACAATCAAAAAAATAAATAAAAAAAGCCAGATCCCTAATGGGATCCGGCCTTGTCTTCATAAGCAAATACCCTTAGTACTTAGCAATTCTTTGCTCGGCCCAAGTTCCGTCGCACTGTGCTTTTACCACGTAGATGCCCTTTGACAGATGTTGAAAATTTAGTGTTTCCGTCTGGCTGGCTGCTTTGATGGTTATGGCTTGCACCTGCATACCAGCACTATTAAAGATGCTTACCACTACAGGCTTATTCTGCCAGCTATTAGGTAAGGTTAGGTTAGCTGATGTTTGTACCGGGTTAGGGTAGATGGCCATTGAAGCGGCCGTTTCTTTACTAAGGCGTACTACTTTAATAGAAGAGTACTTTACCTCGCCTGTTATTTCCTTAGCTACTATGCGGTAATATATAATACCTGTTGCAGAAGAAACATTTTCGTCCTTGTGCTGGTAATTTGATAAAGAAGACCCTGTAGCTGCAACGACAGCTACTGCATTAAAGCTTTTGCCATCTGTGCTTTTTTCTACCACAAAGCTGCCAGAGATGTCCTTTGTATCAGCTGCCCAGGTTAACTGAACGCCTTTTTTATCATAGATAGCGGTAAAGCTGTAAAAGGCTACCGGCAAAAGAGAAGGAGGCGTTAACTGGAAGGCTTTGAACCATAAAGAATTTAATCTTTCACCAGCGTTGGAAATTACTGTACCAGATTTTGCCCCGTACCTAAACGAGATCGTGCTCTTGTTCTCATAGGTGTACGTTGACATTACAGGAGTTCCTAAGGTATCAATGTTATTATAGTTCATTACAGGTCCAACAGCTTTTAAGTCAGTTCCATTTTCATTATCCTGGTCAGTTTCTTCATTGTTGTTTTGAGAGGCATCGGCTGTTGTGGAAATAAGATAGTTAACCGGGCAAAAAGCAACTCTTTTAGCTTTATTCATCTGAACGTATTCCTGGATGGAAGCATTATCACCATCCACATCAATCGCAGTTACCTGGAAGCCTTTGATTTTTTTCTTCTTATCTGTACCCGTTTCATAAAAACACATTTCAAAATCCATCCACCAGTTTTGATTGGCGGGTACATTACCGGTGATACCTAACTGCGGTTGAAAAGCTTTGGTAAAGCCCATATTGGCTACATCAATATTAGTAAGCACCACGGAAGCTCCTGAGCGGCCTTTAACTTTTATTGTAGCATCTATACCAGCAGCTACATTGCTGAATTTGTATATGGCATCGTTTTGACCGGCGACACCTGAAGTAAGAACGGGATTTTGAAAAATTAATTCGGGAATAAAATTGTTGTTGCCTGATTGTGCAAAGGCGGCAGTAGTGAATACACTAAAGAAAAGCACGGTGAGTACATTGATTACTTGTTTCATAATTAACAGCATTAATAATTAATAAATGTTGGAGGTACGGATTCCTTTTGGAGTGTGGATTATGCTGTTTGTTCAGGAGGAGATTGGGGATTATATATCGTTTAGAAACGAATCTTTTTGTTCCCGGCCCTGAAAATAAAATGAAGTTGAATGGAATGTTTCTTACTTAAAAAGCGGAAACATCATTACGAAAATTAGAGAAGGAGTGTTTCTGCAAACTACTCATAGCTCCGGATCATTTTGTTTTCTTAAGGTCGGTAGTGGCTTTTCTTATTCAGGTAGATTTTGAGAAGGCTTTACAGAAGAATTGGAGATAGATTTGAGCAACGAAGAAAGCACGTAGAATTTAAAAATGCAAGCTTTTCACAAAAGAAATTTTCGATTCATATTAAAATTAAAAAAGGAAAGCGGCCACTGTGGCCGCTTTCGCGCTATCAAAAAAATAAAATTACTTATACTGCGGTATGATACCTTTTGCAAGGTCAACCATTTTAGCAATGCCATCTTCGGGTAAGCCACCTTTTTTAAAGGCACTTAAAACTTCAGGCAATTTGCTTTCCATCTCCAGTAAAAACTGCTCTTCAAACTCTTTTACACGGCTAACTTTTACATCACGCAACAACCCTTGTGTACCTAAGTAAATGATAGCTACCTGCTTCTCTACCGGCATAGGTGAGTACTGAGGTTGCTTTAAAATTTCCACGTTACGGGCACCTTTATCAATTACCGATTTTGTAGCCGCATCAAGGTCGCCACCAAACTTAGAGAAGGCTTCCAGCTCACGGTAAAGTGCCTGGTCAAGCTTTAAGGTACCGGCTACTTTTTTCATGGACTTGATCTGCGCATTACCGCCCACGCGGCTTACCGAAATACCTACGTTAATGGCGGGACGAATACCGGCATTGAACAAGTTAGATTCAAGAAATATCTGCCCGTCGGTAATAGAAATTACGTTGGTTGGGATATAAGCTGATACGTCACCAGCCTGTGTTTCAATAATTGGTAGTGCTGTTAAAGAACCACCACCTTTTACAAGGTGACGAATGCTTTCTGGTAAGTCATTCATTTCACTAGCCACTTTATCGTTGGCAATTACTTTAGCAGCTCTTTCCAACAAACGGCTATGCAAATAGAATACATCACCAGGATAAGCTTCACGGCCCGGTGGTCTTCTTAATAACAAAGAAACCTCGCGGTAAGCTACTGCCTGTTTTGAAAGATCATCGTAAATAATCAAGGCTGGCCTTCCGGTATCTCTAAAAAATTCTCCAATGGCAGCACCGGCAAATGGTGCATAGAACTGCAATGGCGCAGGGTCAGAAGCAGAAGCTGCAACGATAGTTGTATAAGCCATAGCGCCTGCATCCTGCAAGGTTTTCATTACCCCCGCAATGGTAGATGCTTTCTGCCCGATGGCTACGTATATGCAATAAACAGTATTGCCTGCTTCGTAAAATTCTTTTTGATTGATGATAGCATCTAAACAAATAGCTGTTTTACCAGTTTGCCTGTCACCAATCACTAACTCACGTTGTCCACGGCCCACGGGAATCATGGCATCAATAGCTTTGATACCGGTTTGCAAAGGCTCTTTCACAGGTTCACGATAGATCACGCCTGGTGCTTTACGCTCCAGCGGCATTTCGTACCGTTCCCCTTCAATTGGGCCTTTACCGTCAATAGGTTCACCCAGTGTGTTCACCACACGGCCGGCCATTCCATCTCCTACTTTAATAGAAGCGATCTGACCTGTGCGGCGCACTTTAGAACCTTCCTGCAATTTTCCCATTTCTCCCATCAATACCACACCCACGTTATCTTCTTCAAGGTTCAGGGCAATACCCTGAACACCGTTTTCAAATTCTACCAGCTCACCTGCACGTACATTACCCAAGCCGTACACACGGGCAATACCATCGCCCATTTGCAATACAGTCCCTACTTCCTCCAGGTCGGCGCCTGCATTAAAACCGCTCAACTGCTGGCGCAGAATGGCACTTATTTCATCTGGTTTAATTTCTGGCATATAAAATATTTACTGTTTTTTATAACAAGGGCAGCCCCTTTTTTGCGGTGGCAAAAGTAGGCCAATACGGCTATCAAACAAAAAAGGACAGAAAGAATTCTGTCCTTGAAAAATGATTATAACGTTACTTATTATTGAAGGATAAGCTGTTTTGTTACATCGCCATCCGGCAAATGAAGAATAAGGTTGTAATACCCTTTTGCATAGCGGCTTACATCTATCTGGTAAGGTGCACTTATAGTAGCCCTGATCAGTTTTGCGACTGTTTGCCCTTTTGCATTTACAAGCGAAATATTTATCGGCTGTGTATTTCCGGCTACAAGAACGGTGATCTTATTTTTTGCAGGGTTAGGACTAACCGTTATTAAAACACCATTATCCATAATCTTCGCTTGCCTTATAATTGATGAACGGGAACGGCTGTCGAAATCAATTTGTTGTAAACGATAATAGTAAACGGTATTTGATTGCACATTATGATCAGAGTATGCATAGGCCGATGAAGTGCTGGTTGTACCTTTTCCGGCCACCCACCCGATAGCGGTAAAGTCAATACCATTTGTGCTGCGTTCAACAGAGAAGCCTTTGTTGTTATGTTCTGAAGCCGTCTTCCAGGTAAGTTCAATGTTATTCTTTGCAGGCTGTGCATCAAATGTTAAGGACCCAACTGGCAGTGTAGTGGAAGGTAAAGCCAATACGAATTGAGAAAAACCTGTGAAATTAGCGGTATAAGTTATTATACCTGTGGCCGCATCTTCAACAGCAGAAACTGGGTTAACAAGAACAACATCGGTGGAGTTAACGTTTCCGCTAAGAGAAACACCGTCTTTGATCTTTACTATTTTCAGGGCCAGTTTATTTGCTCCCCAAACCGCTAACTCGGCCGAAGTAAAATATAGGGTTGCCTGGTAGGTGGCAGTTGAATTAGCTATGGACGGAGTAAGCTGTATCACTTTTTCTGTACGCATATACATTTCATCAGTTGTTGCAAGAGGTGTTTGCCCTGTACCCGCCTGGGTAACCGAGGCTGTTATGGCACTTAGATTTTCATTAGAATTTGTGATCCTGGCAATCATTCGATTGTTGGTGCTTCTGAAGTTATTGATTCCTGCACCTGTGATCACATCAGCACCAAAGCTGTTGCTAACTGTGGTTTCAATAGGTACACCCCTGCCGGTAACTACTACATCATCAATATTCAAAGGTGGATTAGTACCACCTGAACCATTGTTTTCCCAATAAAAACCAAGATAGAATTGGCTATTTGCGAACGTACTGTTAGGTAAATCAATTGTAGGGTTGTCGCTTACAATACCAGATTCTCCTACATACGGCCCAACGTTGGGTGCAGCAATACTTTGTATTTCCAAATTATTGCTACCGGGTGAGTACATAACTTGACCGAAGTCATAGATATTACTACCAGATTTTTCTCCATAAACCCGGTACTTGAAATTCAGTTTAATATCAGTATAACCGCTTGTGTTAATCAGTGGAGTTTGAAGCACCGCAAGGCTTGGTGCATTAATATCGTATGTATTTACAAAAGGAGCAACCGTACTATTACTAACGTAACCGCAATTGCCCGTGCCACCTGCATTACCACCGTTGCCAATTACAAATTTATTTGGGTTAGGACCACCCCCAAAAAGAAAGCGCCATTCAGCCTGCGTATCAAAATTTTGGGACAGAAGTGTTACAGGATCATTGGCAATTATTATATTGTCATCATCTAAAACAGTTATAGTCATGCTTTGAGACGATGCTCCCGCCTGTACACCGGTACCGGAAATAGTGTAGGTTAATACAATTGTTTTATTCCCTTCTACCAGGGCGTTATCAAAAACCCGAATGTTCACTGCCTTATAATCATCACCATTTACAAAATTTAAACTTGGTGTAAGAAGTTGATAGTTGAACCCGCTAATAGCGCTGCCACCAGCATTTACAGTTACCGTTGCACTGCCGGTTGCTTTATCCTCAACATTTAAAGCGAAAGAGTAATCATGATAACGTAGCGTTGTTCCGGATATTCCTGTTTCTTTAACGGTTATCGCCCCCACGCAATTGTAAAAAGCAATACGGTTAGTGGCTGATACAGCAACAAGACCTACAGTAGAAGCAGCTAATGTATTACGGCGGGGACTATTAGCTAAAACTGTTTGCATACGGGCAACCTGGTCTGCGGTAAATGTATTCAGCGTAACATCATCTGTATAGTCCATGTAATTCTCAAACATTTCATCTGCAGTGCCGCAACTGTTTGCTTTTGGGTGAGATGGCACACCTAAGTTTTCAGACGCATGGACCGGTGTATCGCCGCAGTAGTCGTTTCCACAAGTAGCATCGCCCCAAATATGCCGTAAGCCAAAAAAGTGGCCCATTTCGTGGGTGAGTGTTTTTCCTTTTGTATAAGAAGCGCAGCTGCTCGGCATAAAAATACTTCCTACTGTTTCAGGACCGACAGCTACACCGGCATTGGTGTTATCATCACCGCTGCCACCCAGGTCTGCTATTCCCGAGCTGGAGGGAAATGTAGCAATACCAAGAATGCCGGCTTCCATTTCAAGAACCCAAATGTTTAGGTAACGTGCAGGATCCCAAATTGTAGCGGGTTTTATAATATCACCCAAATAATCACTGCTTGGGTCATAGGCCCCTACAGTATAAGGAGGTGCTGCAAAACCTGCTGTTGAATAATATATTCTGTCAATTCCAGGTTGTGCTAACGGGCTGCCTGCGGGATCAGTTTGCGCTAAGGCAAACTGGATATTGGCATTTGCGGAAACGCCATAAGGGCTGTTTGAAAGATTGGCAAAGTCTTTATTCAACTGAAGAATTTGTTGCTGGATAAGTGTTTGGCTGATGTTAGCACCACTGCCCTCTGCTTCATTGCTATGAATAATATGAAAAATAACCGGCAGGGTAGCAACTGACTGCGTACGCATTGTTCTTGCGTTCTTTTTCTGCGTTAACCAGGTTTCAAATTGCTGGTCTGTTTCAGCCTTAGGATTAAGCTTGCGAAAGTTTTCCAAAACCTCGAAAGTTGCACACCGCTTTGCTTTTACAGATAAGGTTTGGGAGAATGAATAGAATGGGAGGGTCAACAAAATTACTTGTAGCAGTTTTTTCATGGGGTTAGATTAGAGCGCCAATGTAATTATTATTATTACAAAAAGAAATAGCCGGATGTAGTTACATCCGGCTATTTCTTTTTCCTGGTAATTTATTGAATTAAGGGTTTTGCTTGTCCCGGTGTACTTCTGCATCGGGGAGGACCATGGCTTCAAAAACAACGTAGGTTTAGTTATCAATAGCACCCTGTGGGTAATCTGTGCACACCTTCCTCTCCTGCGCATGTTGGCCACGGTGGCCTTCCCAGAAAAGAGAAAATGATGCTGCTTTAATACTTCATCAATCAATGCATCTTTGGTGATAGCTGCCCAGGTAATTAAAAAAGGCCTTCTAAATAGAAAGCCTTTTTTAATTAGGATGGTATGTTTCTTATCTCACCTTATAAATAAAATCATTATTCTCAAACTGTCTTGAAATGTTTTTTAAATCATAAGAGATGCTTGCGTCAATTAACTTATCGCCGGTTTGCAATACAAAGCCTCCGATAATATTGGGATCAATCACTTCTTCCAACTCAAGGTTTTGAATATTACCGGTTTTTTTTACCTGCTCAATAATAGCATTTCTTACCAAATCAGTTATCTGTACAGCGGTTGTAAGCTTTACTGTTTCAATACCTTTTTTTTCTTTGTATTGTTTGATGAACGAGGTAATTACTTCGGGCAGTACTGCTTCACGGGCTTTATTAATCATTAGTGATGTAAACGCTGTAGTTATCACACTGATTTTGCCTGCTGTTACAGCATCCACCGCTTTAATTTTTATATCGCTTTTGACTACGGGGCTGCGTAACAGGTTCAAAAAATCGCGACTTACATTTATTACCTGCTGCAGGTAAAGCATATCGTTATAAACCTCTTCCAACTGCCCTTTTTCAATAGCAAGGTCCAACACTGATTTAGCATACCGCGAGGCTACTCTTGGGTTCAACATAAATACAATTTGAAAATTTGAAAATCAGCAAATTTGAAAATGATGTCTCTTCATTTGCATATTTTCACATTTGTTAGTTTGCACATTAATTCAGCTTCACATCATCCACCAATCCTTTAATATGTGCTTCCTGGGCTGATTTATCAGCTAATTCTCTACGTAAAACTTTCTCTGTTACTTCTACAACTAATTTACCTACCTGGTTTTTTACTTCAGTAATTGCAGCCATCTTTTGCGCATTAATTTGCTGCTGCGATTCGATGATAATTTTATTAGCTTCAATCTTAGCCTGCTCTTTTGCTTCAGCCACAATTTTGTCTTTTGTATCACGGGCTTCTTTCAGCATGATGCTTCTTTCTTCACGGGCCCTGGCCATCAACTCTTCATTTTCATTTTTAAGTTGCGCCATTTCACGCTGCACCCGTTCAGCAGTTTCCAATGAATCGGCAATAGATTTTTCCCTTTTATCCAAAGAGGCTAAAATGGGCTTCCACGCATATTTCTTCAATACAATAAACACAATCAAAAAAGCCAGCAAGGTCCAAAACAGTAAACCTAATTCAGGTGTTAGTAATCTCATATCAAATACCCCAAACCCCTAAAGGGGCTTTAAAGTCTGATGGGGTCAAACAGACTTTTATGATTGAACAACTTGTTATCGTAAAGAACTCATAGTTGAATGATTGCTTTCAAAGCCCCTTGAGGGGTTTGGGGTAAACTGCACCCTCCGCCCTGTGCTTTGGATGCAGTTTATTTTTTTAAACGAACATCGCAAGAATACCTGCAATAACGGCAAACAAAGCAACACCCTCAATAAAGGCGGCTGTTAAGATCATGTTTGCGCGGATGTCGTTAGAAGCTTCCGGTTGGCGGGCAATAGATTCTACTGCGCCTTTACCAATCTGGCCAATACCAATACCGGCACCAATTGCTGCTAAACCAGCACCAATAGCACCACCGGCGTTAGCTAAGCCTGTGTCAGATACTACTTCCGTAGCTTGCAACAATGTGAATAATAATTCCATGTTTGTTCTTTATAATGGTTAAAAAAAGACAATTCCATTGCAGATTTACGATTGGTGATTTCAGATTTTGGCTTTACTCATACTTCTGAAATCCGCAACCTAAAATCTTAAATAATCACCGGCTCTGTTGGCGCCAGGTTGTGGTTATCGCCGTGATGGCCCTCTTCCGTAGCCTGCCCGATAAATACAGCCGTAAGGTTTGTAAAGATGAAGGCCTGGATAAAAGCTACCAGCACTTCTATCACATATATAAATACAGCAAAAGCAATGGATATTGGCGAGAAACCAATTCCTACTCCGGTACTCATATTTCCGAAAATAAAAATCAATGATATTAAACAGATAATAATAATGTGCCCTGCAAGCATGTTGGCAAACAAACGGATGATCAAGGCGAAAGGCTTTGTAAAAATGGAAAGTATCTCCACCGGGATCAAAATCAGTTTAATGCCGTGCGGTACCGGCGGCCAAAAAATATGCCCCCAGTAATGTTTACTACCGCTGAATGCAATGACCAGAAACGAAACCAGGCCTAATACTACCGTAAAGGCAATATTACCGGTAACGTTTGCTGACCCGGGCAACAAACCGACAATATTATTGATCAAGATAAAAAAGAAGATGGTTAACAACAGCGGCATATAGCGTTTGTACTTATGGCCGATGTTTGGTTTTGCCACATCATCGCGTACAAACTGAATTACCGGTTCGATAGCATTTTGCCAGCCTTTTGGTGCCGATGTAACTCCCTGGCCAGCGCGGTAACGTTTTGCTATTGAAAGCATCAACCAAACAAGGACAATTAAAGCCAGGAACATTTGCACCACATTGCGTGTAATAGATAAATCATACACTTTTATATTTGGCAAAGGCCGTCCTGCATTATCAACTGCCACGATTTGCTCGTCGCTCAAGAGGCGGATTTCATTATCCTGCATGCCGCCTTCTTTTAAAAACTCGCGGTAATGCTGGCTTACAATACGGTAACCGTTGTACGTTTCTTCGCCATGATGAAATTTACCGGAGCTAAACATGCTCCAGCCACGACCCGGTTCAAATAAAATAACGGGTAAAGGAATGGTGGCGTGGTGCTGTTCACCATCACCGCCTTTGTAAGAAAAGAAATGAAACTGGTGGGCATCCATTACGTGACCAAAGATGACCTCGTTGGCATCAAACTTTTTATTCTCATGCCCTTCGCCGCCTTTTTCATCTGAGGCCTGCGGCACTTTGTCTTCTTTTTGTAAATGCTCATCACCTTTATCCTGGGCAAAAGAAATAGTAGAAGAAAATAGCAATAGTAAGCTGAAAGCCGCTACTGATAAGGATTTGATTCGCCTGAATGCCATCACGTTTTCTGAAATTTGCGGCAAAGATAAGGGTGAGAGCCGAAAAAGAAAGCAGATCTCACGGATTAAAAAAGCCACACTATTGTGTGGCTTGTGCTAAAATTACAACACTATATTTTTTCTTGATTGTGCTTTAGTTTACTTTCCAATAACGGATATTTTCCTCGTATATATTGATGGGATCAGCATCTTCTCTATACTTCACCTGGCCTATACCCTTAGCATAATAAGTTTTAATTGGATCACTTACATCTACAAACAGGCCTCCGATGTTCGCTTGCAACACGGAAGTTATTTGGTAGACATTAGTAATTGTTCCACCCGTTGCCGAGGTTAATGTAGCATTGTTATTATCACAGGTGAACTTAAACCTTAAGGTGGAAGGGCCACTATAACCTGTAATGTTTAATGTTACCGGGTATTCGGTACTATTCCATGTTTGACCGGTAGTTAGTGTATTTCGTAGAAAGTTTATGTCTAGTGCTGCTGTATTTGTAAAGATCGCTTGGGGTCCAAAGCCAGCCGTATCAATCCCTTCATAATAATAGCCCGTGGAAGCGTCTTTTCGGTAAAAATATTCAGCAAATGCGCCACCTTGTGCAGCGGAAGACCACTCAAAACGCTGGTAACCCATGCCGCCAACTGTTGTCGGACCTGTCACCTTCATAATTAAAGTGTCGGAAGATGGGGATGCACCAGTATAGTTGTAACTCCACCAGTTGTTTGTCGTTAGCGGGAAATAATCAGTATTAATAACAGGCGTTCCGGCGACTACCGTTACTGAAAATGTACAAGTAGTACCATCATCATAATTAACCGTGAAGGTATTTGTGCCAGCAGCGGTTGGTGTGCCAACTGCGTTTAATGTAATGGTATTAGATCCTGCCGTGGCTGCATAAGGTGACGGGCTCGTAGTAAAACTGTAGCCGTTTGTAGTTCCTGTTGTTACCGTATAGTTGCCGGCAGCAGAGTAAGTATGCGTAAGCACAACTTTATTCGTAGCAGACAATGCCGTTCCTGTGGTATAAGTTCCCTGGGCAGTAATGCCGCAAGGGCTCGGCACCGTGGCGAGTACTGTTACCTGGAAAGCGCAGGTTAAGGTTCCCGCTGTTACTGTAAAATTATCTATTTGCGCAGCTACCGGCTTACCGGTTCCCTGTAAAAAAACGGTTTGAACACCTGTTGTACTAAAGGTTCCTGTAGCTGAAAACGAGTAGCCGTTTAAAGTATTGGTAGCGATGGTATAAGTACCGGTAGCAGTTACGTTTACCTGAACCCCTACCCTGTTAGTACTATTTAAAGCAGTGTCCTTAATATAGTTTCCCTGCCGGTCGAAAGCTGTACAACCTGTGGGCGAAACCACCAAAGTAAAAGTTGCCGGACTGCCTGAACTGCCAGCCGGAGATACGGTTATTGCAATTTCGCAGAAGCTTGAATCAAACAAAACTGTAAAATTATTTACACCTGCTGCAGTTGGTGTACCACTTCCTTTTAAACGAACGGTGTTTGTTCCAGCAGCTGAAAATGTACCCGTTGCTTTAAAGGAGTAGCCGTTTAAGGTATCGGTAGCAACAGTATAAGGGCCAGGTGTTAGAACATCCACAGTCACCTCAATAAAGTTACTGTCAGCAAATGCTTTACCAGCAATATAAGTTCCGGCAACTGTTTTAGGCAGGCAATCACCGCCATCACCCTGAAGAGAACCTTTTGCAGGTACTCCAAATTCAACGCTTACCTCTTTCTGGCAGGAGTTAAAGAGAGTAAGAAGAAACAAACTCAAAAAGCCGGTTAGCAGGTATCTCATATCAGTTGCGAATTTTAGCTAAACTAACGGTTTTTTTGATTGCGGTATTGCCTTTGTAATTGAAATAAAACAGAAGAAGCAGGAATAAAAAATTTGATAACCATAAAGATATTTAGCTTTCTGTAGCTGATTCTTCTTCCTCGCGGAGTTTTTTTATTTTTTCGAGATAGATAACATCGAGTTGGTCCTTTGGGCGGCCCACGGCTTTTTTATTGGCAATGAGATGATTGATGTGGAGAACGGAGACCTGCACTCCATTAACATCGCAGCTTTTTGCAAGCCTTAAACACTCGTCAAAAGAAACATCTACTCCTTTCATTGATGTCATAATATCCAAACGGACACCATTATTTAACGGGAAGTCTATCCAGCCAGGAACAAATTGAATTCTTTCAAATCCTTCAAAATCTATCTTGCTATAAGCTTTATATGCTTGGCGAAGGCTTTTCCGGTTATTTGGCGTATCCTCAATGTACAAATCCATATCTCCTGTAAAACGCTGATAACCGTGAAGATTAGTAGCAAACCCTCCTACCAGAATATATTTTACACCATACTGATTCAGTTGTTGCCATAGTTCAATAAAACTATCATCAAATAAATCCATTTATTTTATTTGTCAATGAATTTTGCCTTGCTCATTACTTGACCCATTTTCATTAAATTCATCAGGAAAAAAAATTTTTCTTCATCGGTTCTTTTAAGCGCTTCTTTTAAATAGGCAAGCTCCTGATCTTCACTTGATGAATAAAATCTTATTCCTGCTTCCTCTGCTTTTTGAACATCTATATTTTGAGGATAATTTTTCATTGTTTTCAGAAGAGATTATATAAGTGCTGGCGGTTTCTTTTCAAATTGCATCTGGTGCAATTTACTGTAAAAGCCACCCTTCGCCAATAGCTCCAAATGGGTACCGGCTTCCTTTACCTCGCCTTTATCCAGCACAATAATTTTGTCGGCCCTTTGTATGGTTGATAAGCGATGGGCAATAACAATAGAGGTTCTGCCGGAGATTAATTTATCAATAGCACCTTCGATCAGCAATTCGCTTTCCGTATCTATGGATGATGTGGCTTCGTCAAGAATTAGTATTGACGGATTATAAAGCAAAGCCCTGATAAAAGAAAGCAACTGCCGCTGGCCTAACGATAGTGTGGCGCCCCGTTCCATTACATTGTAATCGTAACCGTCCGGCAACTGCATAATAAATTCGTGCATCCCAATCAATTTTGCCGCTTCTACCACTTTTTCCCTTGGTATCAATGGATTCATCAACGTAATATTATCCAGCACAGAACCGGGAAAAAGAAATACATCCTGTAACACAACACCAATATTCCGCCGTAAGGTTTCTATTTCAAAATCATCAATAGAAACATCATCCACTTTTATTTGACCACGGTTAATTTGATAGAGCCTGTTGAGCAAAGAAATGATGGTGGTTTTACCACTACCTGTATGGCCAACTATGGCTACTGTTTGTCCGGGCTTCACTAAGAATGAAACATCTTTCAGAACATAATGATCTTCGGCATAACCAAACCAAACGTGGTCAAATTCAATCTTACCCTTCATCTCTTCAGGGGCATAGGCATCTTTCACCGAAGGCGGCAAAACATCATCGTTATCCAAAACTTTAAATACCCGTTCACTGGCGATCATGCCCATTTGCAGCACATTAAACTTGTCGGCTATTACCCGCAATGGACGAAAAATTAAATTGAGGTAAAGAATGAAGGCAGTTACTTTTCCATACTGGCTTTCATCTAACAGCAGCGCTTCTTTTGCAGTCCAGTAAACAACAATACCCATTGAAAGAGCCAATACAATTTCTACCAGCGGAAAAAAAACAGAGTAGGCAAAAATGGCTTTCACATTGGCATTACGGTGATCTTTATTAATGGCATCAAACTTCTGACCCTCCCGCTGTTCAGCCGCAAAAGCCTGCACAATGTACATGCCTGTAATATGCTCCTGCACAAAAGCATTTAGGCTGGAAACCGCATTGCGCACCCGGTGAAACGATTTGTTGACGCTTTCTTTAAAATAGTAAGTAGCAACAATGATGATAGGAAAAGGAATAAGGCAAATCAAAGTAAGCCGCCAATCGGTGTAAAGCATAACGCCCAATACACAAAAAATAGAAAGAAGGTCAGCGATAATCGGAATTAAGCCATCAGAAAAAATATCGTTAATACGTTCTATATCATCAACTGTTCTTGTAGTTAAGGTTCCAATAGGTGTACGGTCAAACTGGCGTAGGTTTAAACGAAGCACCTTGCCAAACACTTTTACCCGCATGTCCTTAACTACCGCTTGCCCGAGCCATGAGGTTGTATAGGAGAAATAAAAACGCAAAGCCGTTTCAAGAATAGTAAAGCCTATCTGGAAGACCGTTATCCAAATGAGGGCTTCAATAGCATTATCTATAAATGTCCGATCGGCTTTTGCTATGTATTTATCAACTGTATATTGAATTAAAAACGGACGCACCGGCGTAAAGGCAGCCAACACAACCGCCAATACAATTGAACCTGCAAACCGCTTTTTATAGGGTCTTGTAAAAAGCAGTACCCGTTTTAAAAGGCTTATATCGAAGAAAGATTTTTTAGTAGAAGTGCTCAAGAGAAAACGTTTACAGGTTCACGGGTTTACCCGTTCACATGAGGAGTTTCAAAGTAGCACGCTAACTTGTAAACCCGTGAACCAGTGAACTTGTAAACTATTTACAGAGCGCAAATGTACACGCTTAAATACCCTCCCGGGTTTCACCCATAGCATTTTTATAAGCCTTGATAAAAATAGCACCCAGGTTTTTATGCGGCGGAATATAATCGTCGAAACCTTCTGTTTTTCCGGCCCTTGTTTTAAACTCTTTCCAGAAAGGAATCCAGTCAACATTATTACCTGTACGCAGCTTTTCATTCAGCAAATCAAAAAAAGGTTGATTGATGACCTGCTTGCCAATTTGCTTTGAAGCAATGATATGAGCATCTTCAGCATGTTCCAGTACATCGTGTATCAAATGATAGCCGCCGCAGGAGCCTAAGAATACAATTTTGGCCGAAGGCGCTAACTGCTCAATTGTATAAGGTGCATAATAACTATGACCGCGATGAACAACTATAGTGGGATTCAGATTTTTTTCTGCCAGGTAATCGCAAAGGGCGGCTTGTGCTTTATCCACTTCACCCGATTCTTCGTCCAGAGGCTTGTTGGCATACACTAAAATGGGCTTGCCTTTAGTAGATGTAAAGCTGACCCATTGCTTTGTTTCGCTGCGCTTCCAAAGAGAAGAAGGAAACTGGGGTGTGAAGTTGGCATAATTGCCACGACCATCTTTATCGCCATAAAAAAATACCTGCATTACTACTTTGCCCGTATCCCCTCCGGCAAGAGAATTATAGCTTACACCATATACAGGCGGGATATTAAATTCTTTGGAAAGGTTAATGGTGCTATCGCTTGCAGATAAAAATAACTTATATAGAAGGTCATAAATAACCATTCCCCGCCGGTTATTATTTTGCGCTGCGTCCTCGTAATTCTGTTTTACGTTAGCCAGCATTTCATCAGCCACCGGCTTTAAAATTTCCGAGATGCTTGCATAAGAATCTGCCACGTCTACTCCGTCTTCCAGGCCGGGCGATTTATCCAGACCTTTTACAAAAGCCCGCATTAAAAAACTGGCGTCTTCTTTAGTTGAAAAAGAGGTTAAAAAGTCGGGAAGCGTAGCATACCCGGCAGCCATTTTGATGAACTTTCTGAAGTGGTCGAAATTTACGCTCAATAGTAATGAATCGCCACGGCCACCGGTTCGCTGCATCATTTTAGCATATACGCCTTTTAAATAGCTGGATGTATATAAATCCCGTTCACCGGCAATTACCAGGTAATAAAGTTCCTGCGCAGTTAAAGGTTCAAGTGCCCTGAAGCGAACAGCCGGATTTTCTACTTCGTGCAGTTCGTTAATGGGCTTAATAAAATTTTCAATGGCTTTATTCTGAAGCATATCGCTGAGCGCTTCCAATTCAGTTACTTTCTCTCCCTGCAGACCAGCCTGCACATAATCCATTTTTGTCTTTACCAACAGCTTGTAATACTTTACCGGGTCGCCTTTTACCGCATCAATATCAGCGATTGTTTGCGAGCCTTTTAAAATATTATGAAGAAAAGGAAAATACAATTGGCCGCTGCCGCTTTTAGCCATTTTAGAAACCGTTTGAATATAGGGATCGTTGATGCCCCTGATGGCATAACCTAATTTATTATCAGCGGCGGCATAATCGTAAAGCTGGCGGGGATTTTTAAGAGCGGCTATTTTTATTAAGCTATCCCGAAAAGGAACGTCTGAATTTTCTTTAAGGATCAAAAATGTTTTGTCGGGGTGAAGCTGGATGTTTTTATACACCATATGAAATTTGGCCGCCCGTATACCGGAATTTTTTTCAAACGAACCGGTACTTAATAACAGGCTGCCTACTTCGTAAGCCGCACCTTCAATCAGGGGCTCTATTGACTCACTTTTTTTATTTAAGGCCATCGCCTTTTGATATGCATCCAATACTGTAGGGAAGAGGGCGGCCGATATTTGCCGCGAACGATATTGGGAAGAAAAATTCTTTAATAAAGTTTCAATGCCACCGAGATACCCTTTTTTAGGCTGGTCGGTAAGAGAAGCATCAGCTTCAATAGCACATTGCAAGGCATCAACTTTTTTTGTGATGGCCTGCGAAACAAAATAATTCAGGTCATCATTTTCCCCTGTAGTAATTTTTTGATCCACCAGCTTTTTTTGCGCTTTGTCAATTTTATCGTGCCAAAGAACACGGCCGATGGGCGGCTTACAGGCCGCAGTCTGCGCTTTTGCTACCGATGAAAGAAAAACCAGGGAAAGTAAACACAGTTGTAAAGGGTAAGTCATTCGCCTCATAGGGCAAATTTAATACCCGAAGCGGAAAAGGGTGGTTAAAGGGTTCATAACAAGGAGTCAGGGAGACAGAATTCAGGAGTCAGGAGAAATGCATTGCAACTACATATTGACTGTAAAATCCATTAATTCCTTTACGCAGCTATTACCGGTTTTTATCTCTCTGCATAAAGCCCTCCCCTGACTCCTGTCTCCTTCTCTCTACCTCCTTACATTAATTTTTCATTAACTCTATGTTACGGCTACTGCCCCGATTCAGCCCGTTACCGCTTTTCCTGTACGTTTGCCGCAAAGTACCAAAGCCATGGAATCAAAAGGCCGAAAGGTTTTAATTGCTGATGATGAACCGGATATTCTGGAGATCTTAAAATATAATTTGGAAAAGGAAGGTTATGCCGTGGTAACGGCAAAAGATGGTGATGAAGCATTGGATAGAGCCAAGCACACAGCCCCGGACCTGATTGTACTGGACATGATGATGCCAAAGAAAAGCGGTATGGAAGTATGCGAGATTCTTCGGACACAAACGGCTTTTAAAGATACTCTCATCATGTTCCTCACGGCTATTAATGATGAAACCACACAGCTAAAAGGTTTTGATACGGGTGCCGATGATTATGTAAGCAAGCCGATAAGCACCTCTGTTTTTGTAAGTAAGGTTAATGCCTTACTGCGGAGGATGAAGCCTTCCGAAAATAAAAATATTCAGATTGGCAACCTGGTTATTGACCCGGAAAAATTTATGGTGAATTTTGACGGCAAAGACATTTCACTTGCCAAAAAAGAGTTTGAACTTTTATACCTTCTTGCCTCCAAGCCGGGGCGTGTTTTTTTGCGCAATGAAATTTTAAGCCAGGTTTGGGGCAACGATGTCATTGTTGGCGACCGCACCATTGATGTACACATTCGCAAAATACGGCAGAAGCTGGGCGTTGACTGCATTACCACGGTGAAAGGTGTGGGCTATAAGTTTGAGCTGTGAGACTGTGAATGGCCAATGGTGAGTGGTGAATATTTTCTAAATCACAATTTAACTTTACTGCTTGTCCATTTATTGCCTATTGCCTATTGCTTATTCACCATTGACCATTCACCACTCACTAGCCGATGTTTGAAGCAAAGAATTTATCTCCTAAAAAATTAGCCGCTTTTACCGCGTTGGTTTTATCTATTCCCATCAGCCTGGGCATTTATATTTTAGAAGGCGAATGGCTTGTGGGAATCATTTCCCTCCTTATTATATTTCTCGGTTCTTATGGGCTGATCATTTACATTATTCAAAAATTCATCTACCGGAAAATAAAGCTTATTTATAAATTCATCAATCAAACAAAGGCTACCCGCCGCGAAGAGACCTATTACAAATACATACTCCCTCAAAAAAGCATTGATGATGTGCGGGAAGATGTGGAAGCATGGGCGGCACAGCGTAGCCAGGAACTGGATGTTTTGAAAAAGAATGAAGTGTTTAGAAAAGAGTTTTTGCAGAACCTTTCGCATGAATTTAAAACGCCGGTATTTGCCATTCAAGGCTACATAGACACACTGCTGCAAGGTGCCCTGGAAAACCCTGAGGTGAACAGGCGCTTTTTAGAAAAAGCAGGTAAAAACGTACAGCGCATGGCCAACCTGATTGAAGATCTTGACTCCATTTCTAAACTGGAACGAGGCGAGTTAAAACTGGTGAAGAATTATTTTATCATCCAGGATCTGGTACGGGAAGCTTTTGAAAGCCTATCGTTAAAAGCAGAGCAGTACAGCATAGACTTCAGCATAAAAAAAGGGTGCGAAAAACCGATTTCTGTTTATGCAGATAAAGAGAAAATAAGGCAGGTGGTTTCTAACCTTATTGACAACTCCATCAATTATGGTAAAATTGGCGTCCATATTATAGCCAGCATGTATAATACCGATGGCAA
>JAQBNG010000097.1 GCA_028288675.1 Flavisolibacter sp.
TCCATCAAAAAAAAGCAGGCGTCTGCCAGGTCATCTACGTACATAAATTCACGTAACGGCGTACCTGTTCCCCAAATCTCCACTTCATTTAATCCTCCTTTTTCAGCAGTATCAAACTTGCGTAACAATGCAGGCAACACATGCGAATTCTCTAAGTGATAGTTGTCTCCCTGTCCGTATAAATTGGTAGGCATTGCCGAAATAAAATTGCAGCCGTATTGATCACGGTACGCTTCGCAAAGTTTTATGCCGGCAATTTTAGCTATGGCGTAGGGTTCATTTGTTGGTTCTAATAAACCTGTCAGAAGCGCATCTTCGTTCATAGGCTGTGGCGCCATTTTAGGATAAATGCAGGAACTTCCCAAAAAGAGAAGTTTGGTGACCTTAGCTTGGTAGGCGCTATGAATAATGTTTGCTTCAACCATGAGGTTGTCATAAAGAAATTCGGCCCTGTAAATGTTGTTGGCCATAATGCCGCCCACTTTTGCGGCTGCTAAAAAAACATAGGCCGGCTTTTCGTCTTCAAAAAATTCAGCTACTGCTTGTTGGTTACGCAGATCCAATTCAGCCGAAGTTCTGGTAATTATATTTTGATAGCCTTCCTCTTTCAATTTGCGTACAAGGGCAGAACCAACCATGCCTCTGTGTCCTGCTACATATATTTTACTTTCTTTTTCCATTTTGCTTAAATTTTCTTTGCTCCTGATTTAAGAATCAAACCTGGCTCAATTAAAAAAATACAACATCAAATTTAGGTGTTGCGCAAATATAAGTCACCCGCTTTTGCGTAGTACAAATCCTGAATAGCCATTACATTTGCGGCGATGTATATTAAAGATTACATAATCAGGAACGGTAAAAATATTCTTATCAGGTTTCCTAAAAAAATAGTTCGTTCTATAGAATATATAAGAGAGTTTCGAAAATTCAAGGCTCTTTCTGATGGCCGCTTTCCTATTGCAATTAAAGATGCCTATCCCTGCTTAACTGATAAAATAAAAACCACTCCTTTTGACCGGCATTATACCTATCATCCTGCCTGGGCAGCGCGGAAACTCCAACAGATTGCACCCAAAGAACATGTAGATATTTCATCCATTCTAAGTTTTAGCACCATCATCTCTGCTTTTATACCTACAAGATTTTACGATTATCGTCCGGCAGAAATTCAGCTTTCCAATTTTGTTTCCGGTGCGCAGGATTTGAAACAATTGACGTTTGAGGATGAGTCAATTGAAAGCTTATCATGTATGCATACCATTGAGCATATTGGCTTGGGACGCTATGGCGATAGCCTGGACCCGGAGGGGGACTTAATATCAATTAAGGAGTTGAAGCGGGTTTTGCAGCCGGGGGGGAGTTTACTTTTTGTAACGCCGGTTGGTAAGCCCCAAATTGAATTCAATGCTCACCGCATTTACAGCTTTGAACAAATTACCAAATACTTTGCGCCTTTTGTCTTGCGAGATTTTTCGCTAGTTACCGACGTAGGCGATTTTGTGGAGAATGCAGACCCTAAATCCGTTGAAAGCCAAAAATATGGTTGCGGCTGTTTCTGGTTTATAAAAAATAAATAATGAAAGACCATTGGAGGAAACTGGCAGCACTACTGCCACTTGCAGTTGAAAAAGAATTCTATCGTTCTCATTTTAATTTATTGCATCGTAAGTGGGTTAAAGCGGGTAGTGGTTTACCAGTGTCTCATTTATCGAAACAAGAGAGGGTAAAGCATTACGCAAAGCGTAATAATGTATCGGTTTTGGTTGAGACAGGAACTTATTTAGGGGATATGGTATTTGCTATGCAGGATCAGTTTCAGCAACTCTTTTCCATCGAGTTATCACATCATTTTTACCAAAGGGCAGTAGAACGGTTTAAGAAATTTTCAAAAGTAAAAATTATAAAAGGCGATAGCGGGGAAGTATTAAAGACCTTGGTGCCTACGTTAAGTAGTCCGGCGTTGTTTTGGTTAGATGGACATTACTCTGGTGGCCAAACGGCAAAAGGGGAGAAGGAATGTCCCATTTTTGAAGAACTGAATAATATTCTCTCGTCCCCTTTTAATCACATTATTATGATTGACGATGCGAGACTTTTTGTTGGCGAAAAAGATTATCCGACAATAAGGGAATTGAAAGAGTTTATAGTAAAAAAGAAGCCAGGGAGCGAATTTGCATTAGAGAATGATGTATTCGTTATAACTTATAAATAAGCCATGTTCAAAGTTGGTACTACTAACGAGATAACTAGGGTAAAATGGATTGAAGAAACTCTTAAGGCAATTCCAGAAGGTCTTACAATTTTAGATGCCGGTGCTGGCGAAAGTCAATTCAAAAAATTTTGTTCGCACTTACAATACATAGCACAAGATTTTGGCCAATATGAAGGCTCCGGAGACATAGGATTGCACACTGGAAGCTGGGATAATTCCAGTCTTGATATTATTTCGGATATAATTAATATACCACTTCCAGATCAATCGGTAGATGCTATTATGTGTACAGAAGTTTTGGAACATATACCAAACCCAGTCGCTGCTTTGAAAGAGTTTACCCGGCTGTTAAAGCCAAACGGATATTTACTTATTACAGCGCCCTTTGCCAGCTTAACACATTTTGCACCCTATCATTTTACATCAGGTTTAAGCCGGTATTTTTATGAACATCATCTGAAGGAATTTGGATTTGCAATAAATGATTTGCAACTCAACGGAAATTACTTTGAAGATATCTCTCAGGAAAACAGAAGTATAAAAAACATGGCCCTCAAGTATGCTGATACAAAGCTTTCAATATTGGATAAAATAATTACTCATTTAAACCTTCTTATTTTACAACGGCTCTCAAAAAAAGATAAAGGTTCCTCAGAAATTCTTTGTTATGGTATTCATGTTTTTGCAAGAAAGAAGGATTGACACGGTAATTATTTTATTTATGATAATCATTCGAATCATTGGGGGACTTGGCAATCAAATGTTTCAGTATGCTGCTGCAACAGCATTGGCCCATAAAAACAACACCGAATTAAAAGTAGATGTTACAGAATTTGACAACTACCACCTACGAAATTTTGATTTGGATAAGCTGAATGTAAATTTTTCACTCGCATCAATACAGGAAATTAAAAATCTAAAATCGAAAAATTCATTTCAACGATTCTGGCAGCGGCTTGTACCCTATGCAGTGAGACGATTTTATAAGGAACCTTTCTTTCATTATGATAATCGTTTCTCGAAGCTAAGCAGCGACGTGTACATACAGGGGTATTTTCAAAGCCAAAAATATTTTTTAAGTATTGAAGATAAAATCAGAGAGCAGTTTACATTAAAAGAAGGTGTATCAGAAAGAATAAAGGAGTTCGCATCTATTTTACAAAGCCATCAATCGGTTGCGATACACGTTAGAAAAGGCGATTATAAAAATGCTGAAACAATGGATGTGCATGGTATTTTACCGATGTCCTATTACTTGAATGCGATAGGATTTGTTCAGTCAAAAATACCGGGTGCAAAATTTTATTTATTTTCAGATGCTGCTGCAAGTGTTGAAAAAGAACTCAGTTTAAACTCTTTGGAAACCGTTTCGGGGAGGGTTACACAAAATCATTTCGAAGATTTATATCTCATGTCTTGCTGCCGTCATAACATTATCGCCAACAGCAGTTTTAGCTGGTGGGCTGCCTGGTTAAACACTCACCCGGATAAAATAGTAATTGCACCTAAAAATTGGTTTAACAACGGCCCAAAAGACACGCAGGATATTCTACCGCAAGGATGGATACAACTATAGACTATGTTCCCTTAGTTTTTGCAGAAAAAGATCCAGCCCTTTACGTTTTCCATCTGTAAGTTGATAACTAATATTATCCTTAAAATAATGTTCCAGGTTATAGATGGAATAGGAGTTTTCAGCTACAACATTAGGTATGTTTTGCACACCCATCTTGTTTGCCTCATTAAATTTTAGCACAAATTCCTTTGGCAATTCTTTATTACTTATCCAGGCAGCGAACACAAATGGCAAACCAGTATGCGCTTTCCAGGCTTCTCCTAAATCGTAAATATATTTTGAATGAAGACGCTGCTCTAAAGCCCGGTCGCCTATTACCACTCCAGCAGTAGTTCCGCCAATTTCTTTGCGATAATCCTCACCTGTAGCATCAATCAGTAGAACGTCCTTCTTCCAATATTCTTTTAATAAAATCCTTGCAAGGTTGACAGATGTTCTCGATTGGTAGTCCAAAATTACTTTCTCCACCTTCTCGATGGGCACCTCACTAAATAAGCAAACCGAAGCCACCGGGCCATCGCAACCAATACAATAATCACCAACAATTTCCCAGGAAGAAAGCCCTACTGTCGCAGCCACGGGAATAAGCCCAAGATCAACCTTATCATCAATTAATAATTGTGCAATTTTTGCCGGGTAATCTTCGATCAATTCAATTTCCTCGATCACTTCATGATGCCTGATTCCGTACAGTAAGGGCTTTGTATTTAAATAGCTAACCGCTGCCACTCTTATCTTACCCAATTCAATTATTTTTGAGGCGCGAAGATAACCGCTGATTTCACAGATTGTTGATAGATTAAAAGGATTTTACGGAAGTGCTTTAGGTTTGGGTTACTTCAATTTTAAATTTAGGGTTTTATTCAGTTGCCATATAATCTAAAGCAGACAACACTCATTACTAATTACTTATTTACTCATTTTATGGAACTAAATACACTCACCGCACTTTCACCAATTGACGGACGTTATAGAAAAAGCCTTCAGCACCTTGATGAATATTTTTCCGAATACGGATTAATGAAATACAGAGTGTTAGTGGAAGTGGAATATGTTTTGTTTTTAGCCGGTAAAAATATCTTTAAGCTTGCTGACAAAACTTCAAAGGAACTTTTTAGGATCAAAGAAGAATTTAGCATTGATGATGCTGCAGCTATTAAGCTTATTGAACAAACAACGGCGCATGATGTCAAGGCAGTGGAATATTTTATAAAAGAATGTTTAAGCAAGGTCGGCGAAGAAGAGGCTCTTGAATGGGTGCATTTCGGATTGACTTCGCAGGATATAAATAACACGGCTATACCACTTTCATGGAAGCATGCTTTAGAGCATGAATATTTTCCAGCTTTGCTAAATTTAAACCAGGAAATCAGGTTATTAGCACAGGAGTATAAAAATGTTACGATGCTGGCCCGTACGCATGGGCAGGCTGCAAGTCCTACACGGTTAGGAAAAGAATTCATGGTATTTTTTGAACGGATTGCCAATGCAGTTGAGCATGCCATTTACATTCCGGTAAGTGCAAAATTTGGCGGTGCTACGGGCAATTTTAATGCGCATCACATTGCATTTCCAAAGAAAGACTGGATGGAATTAGCCGATGAATTTGTAGAAGACGTTTTAGGCTTAGAGCGTTTGCAGTTCACCACGCAAATTGAGCACTACGATAACCTTGCGGCAAGCTTCGACAGCATGAAACGCATTAATACTATTTTGATTGACCTGTGTCGCGATTTGTGGACATACATTTCAATGGACTATTTTACACAAAAAACTACACAAGGGGAAGTAGGCTCATCAGCCATGCCACACAAAGTAAATCCTATCGACTTTGAAAATGCGGAAGGCAACCTTGGCCTGGCAAACGCTTTGCTGGAGCACCTTTCAGCTAAACTTCCTATATCAAGATTACAAAGAGATCTTACCGATTCAACCGTGTTAAGGAATGTAGGGGTTCCGTTTGCGCATACTATTTTAGCGTTTAAATCAATAGAAAAAGGATTGAGTAAATTGGTTTTAAACACAGAAAAAATAGAGCAGGATCTGGAAGACAATTGGGTAGTAGTGGCAGAAGCAATTCAAACAGTTTTACGAAGAGAGGCCTTTCCAAATGCTTACGAAGCATTAAAGGAGTTAACAAGAGGAAAGAAAAGGCTTGATAAGAAAGCGATGCACCATTTTATTGATGGCCTGAAAGTTTCTGCAGCAATAAAAAAAGAATTAAAAGCAATAAGCCCGCATAATTATACAGGTGTGCATCCTGAGTTTTAGAACTTCAACCCTCACTGTCTACAGCTACTTATTGAAGAGATACGGGTTACTGCTTTTGCTGATACTGTATAATTCTTCTTCTCTCTCCGTAATGTAGTTGAATAGTATTGTTAATCTATTCTATGGTCCGTTTTATTGGTTCATTCGTTCAACTGTACATTTGTATAAATCTATTTCTTTGGCACACGAAGCGATCTCTGTTTTTGATATGTTCAAGATTGGTGTTGGCCCTTCAAGTTCTCATACCCTTGGGCCCTGGCGTGCAGCACAAAGATTTGTTCAAACGCTTCAGGAAAAAGTCCTGCTTCAATCGGTTATAAGTTTAAAAGTTTTATTGTATGGTTCCTTGGCAAAAACAGGCAAGGGCCATGGCACTGATGTGGCTGTACAATTAGGGCTTTGTGGCGATGATCCCGTAACTTTTGAAGTGGCTAACATAACACCTAAAATAGAAGACATCGCAGCTATGAAGCAATTAGTTTTAGGCGGTCTTCATGAAATAGAATTCGATCCAGCAGAAGATATTGACTTCCTTCTTTCTGAAACCCTTCCTTTTCATCCGAACGCTTTAAGTTTCCTGGCTTCTTTCTCTAATGGTGATGCTTTATCTGAAACCTATTATTCTATTGGTGGCGGATTTGTTGTTAAGGAAGGGGAGAGGCTTGGTGTAGAACAAACGATTCTTCCATTTCCTATTAATTCCGCAGCCGATTTATTGCATTGGTGTTTAAAAACAGGTCTCTCCATTAATGAAGTAGTAATGGAAAATGAAATGGCATGGCGGTCAGAGAAAGCAACTAAAGAAGGGGTTTTAAAAATATGGCAGGCAATGAAGGAATGTACGCTTCGAGGCTGTCATATTTCAGGCACTTTACCTGGTGGGCTATTTGTGAAAAGGAGGGCAGCTGATTTAGCGAAACGCTTGCTTAAAGGCGAACAATTCACTTCACACCAAGAATGGATTAAAGCGATTAAAAAAGGCGGAGCTTCTTTTCAATACATACTTGATTGGGTAAGTTGTTTTGCCTTGGCAGTAAATGAAGAAAATGCCGCTTTTGGCCGGGTTGTAACAGCACCTACGAATGGAGCTGCCGGTGTCATTCCCGCGGTGCTTCATTACTATCTTGTATTTAGCGAAGGAGTAACAGATGATAAAATCATTCAGTTTTTACTTACTGCTTCGGAAGTAGGAAGCATCTTTAAAAAAGGGGCTACTATTTCAGCGGCGATGGGCGGTTGCCAGGCGGAAATTGGCGTTTCATCTGCTATGGCCGCTGCTGCTTTAACAGAAGCAATGGGCGGTACGCAACGGCAAGCATTGATGGCTGCTGAAATTGCAATGGAACATCACCTCGGCATGACTTGCGACCCAATTGCAGGCCTTGTTCAGGTACCGTGTATTGAAAGAAATACTATGGGAGCCATTAAGGCCATTACCGCCTCACAGCTTGCCTTGCAAAGCAGTCCTGACTATGCAAAAGTTTCTTTGGATGTAGTAGTAGAAACGATGTGGGAAACCGCATTGGATATGAACTCTAAATATAAAGAAACGGCCGAGGGTGGCCTGGCGGTGAATATTCCATTGAGTTTGAGTGAGTGTTGATTGATTGACTCAATCAATTATGGGCCGTAAAAGTTACTTACAATCTTCTAACTTATTATATGGGCGTCTAATCAAGCAATGTACTAATATTCCTTTACCACGTTATACAACGTATCCCTTTCTACCGGCTGACGATTAACCTGTTTAATTAGTGCAACAATATCATCTGTACTCATCGCAGGATTTTGTTCTTCGGCGCCAGCCATTGAATATATTTTTGTGGTATCATCAATGGTTCCATCAATGTCATCTACACCAAAGGCAAGTGCTAACTGCGCATTTTTCCTGCCAAGCATCGGCCAGTAGGCTTTCAGGTGAGGGAAGTTGTCCATAAATATTCGGCCTACTGCATACATTTTTAAGTCTTCAACGATGCTTACTTCCGGCACATAGCTCATATCATTATCACCATTGCGAAACTTCAGTGGAATAAAGGTATTGAACCCACCCGTTTTGTCTTGTAGCTGACGTAAGCGGCTCATATGGTTTATGCGATGCTGGTAGTTTTCTATATGTCCATAAAGCATTGTGGCGTTACTATGCAATCCGGCATTATGTATTGCTTCATGAATATTCAGCCAGCCTTCTGAATCTACTTTATCAGCACTTATTTTATTGCGGATCTCTTCATCAAATATTTCAGCACCACCACCCGGTATTGAATTAAGACCTGCTTCTTTCAAGATATTTACTCCTTCTGCTATGCTAACTTTTGCTTTACGAAACATGTAATCCAGTTCGACGGCAGTAAAGGCCTTTATATGTAATTCGGGGCGATGTGCTTTAATCGCTTTTAATAGATCTGCAAAAAAATAAAGGTTCATTTTAGGGTGAACGCCTCCAACAATATGAACTTCTGTAACCGGCTGGTCGTCATATTTTTTAACGATGTTAAGCATGTCGTCCATTGAAAGTTCCCAGCCTTCTTCGCGATGGGCATACAGTTGCGAGTACGCACAAAAATTGCAGGAAAAAACGCAGACGTTTGTTGGCTCTATATGAAAATTTCGATTGAAGTAAACCGCATTGCCGTGTAGCTTTTCACGAACATGATTTGCTAAGGAGCCCAGGAAAGGAAGGCTTCCGGTTTCAAAAAGTGTAAGTCCATCCTCTTCGTTTATTCGTTCGCCTTGATAAATTTTTTCAGCAATGGTTTGCAGGGTAGTGGTTTGCAGTGAAAATGTGTTTTTCTCCAGAGTAGCTATCATCGGTCAAAGGTAGGCAAGGACAAAAAAAGTCCCGCACTTGCGGGACTTTTGAAATATTTAAAAACGTTAATTAGTATTTTACAACTTTTTGTGCAACGTTTCTGTTTCCATCTACATAGCCAATGTTTACAATATAAACGCCGGCTGCTTTACCAGTTAAGTCAACGCTTATCTGTCTGTCGGCATTACCGTTGTATTGTTTCGACCAAACAATCTGACCGATAGAATTAACTACGTTGATGTATTTAACCGTTGTTGGAGTTTGATAGTGCCAAATTGTGAAGTTGTTGTTGAAAGCGGTAGGCAATACTAAGTAACCTTGTTGCTTTAACAACGCAGGCAATGTACGGGCGGTAAAGTTTACATTGTCTATAAAAATATTGTTTTCAAAGTTGTTTGTAACACGGAACATAACTGCTACAGGACTTGAAGAAACATACTGCTGTGTCAGTTCAACGGTTTCAGTCCTCCATTGACTTGGGCTTGTGGGGAAGAACTCATTTGTTTGCGGGTCATTAGGTGCACTGATTGTTTGCAGATCTGTTCCCCACTTCTTGTAAACAGAAGTAAAGGTGTTACCACAATCTTTGGTAATTAAAACCTCTAATGTATCAATTGGAATTTCTGTGCTGCCTGGATAGCTGTAAGTAGCAGCAGCTACATCAAAGGTTAATCGAACCGTATCTACAGAACCATAACTAATGAAAGGAGTTACCAGGTCATCCCTCTGCCCGTTAGATGGGTAATTGAATGTATTAATGTATGCAGAACCGGCGTTGCCATTTCCATTAGCATGTCTTTTCCATGTTTCGCCTCCATCAGCGTTAATTACCGTCCAGTTAGGAGGAGGAAAAGCAGTGCCTGTAAAACTTTCGATTATTGGTGCAGGTACTGTGGTAAGCACATTAAATGATTTACTCAACGTATCATTTCCAGTAAAGCTATCGCCAGTTCCACTTGCAGTAACAGGCTCGAAAGTTAACACCCTTATAGTGTGTGCTCCAACAGTAGTGGTAGAAGCTACAAGATTGATTGTGACTGTTGTATTGCGGGGGATAGAAACCCCGGTAATAGTAGTTATTTGAGCCGGACCATTATCAATTGTGTAACTAACCTTATATCCCGTTACTGTTTCAGAACCTATATTTCTTATTGTAACTGACGGAGTTATCGTTGTGGTACAAGTAATTGCTGTTGGTTGGTTAATAGACACAAGTTGTAAATCCCTTTTGTACAAAGGAACAATATTCACATTATCGATAAAAATATTATTACCGAAGCCGTTTGTATTGCGGAAAGCGATTAACACATTACCACCTGTACCAAATATGGAACTGCCTATTGAAAGTCTTTCTGTTCTCCAGTCAGCCACTGCCGGGGCAACATACCCTGCCGTAGAAGACCCTGCAGTAGCTAATCCGGCACCGGCTTTTGAATAGGTAGTTGGTGTAACTACAGTGCCGCAACCTGTTATCGCCATCACCTGTAACCGGTCGTTGGAGCCAGGAAAGTTTTTATGCGCCAGGTCAAAGGATATTAGAAGTGAATCAATACCTGTTGTACTAACGAATGGTGAACGCAGGTCATCAATATTACCAGGAACATTGAAATCATAATTATTAATGAAGGCCGAGCGCAGGCTATTACTGCCGGGAGTAACTACACCCCAGGTATTGTTTCCATTAGGATTGGTAACAGTCCAACCAGCTACAGGTGTTACTTCAAACCCTTCTATAATCCTTGTATTTAAAACTACAACAGTGAAGTTGCCAACAAGGGTATTATTAGACAAATCCTCATCGGCAAGGCCGGAGGCAAATACAATATTTGTAATGGTAGCGGTAATGGTTTGCGCACCGGTTGGTACGGTTCCGTTAGGTAATGTTACTGTTGTACTGGCTCCCGGGGCTAAAGCTGTATTAACAGCCAGGGAACCGGCCGCACCAGTGCTTGTTGTATAATTAACCTGGAATGAAGTAATAGCCTCGAAGCCATTGTTGGTAACTAGTATCTGTGGGCTAATTGTATTGCCACACACATTACCAACAGGGGCAACTATTCCTCCTACTCTAATATCACGATCGAATTTCTTTACGATATTAATATTGTCAATCCAGATATTATTACCAAAACGCGATCTACTGCGGAAGATTACTTGGAAACGGCCCGAAGCAAGAAGTGCTGCCGGAACAAGTATGGTTTCGGTTTTCCAGTCTGCTGCGGCAGGAATGTAATTTGCCGTGCCCCCACCTGCTGTAGCTAATGTAACGCCCCATTTTTTATATACCTCTGAAAATGTTACACCACAATCAGATGAAATCAGAATAGCTAAGGTATCAGGGTTTGCCGTAGTTGTACCAGAGCCGTAGTATTTATAAGCTAAGTCAAAAGATATGCTTACGACATCCGTTGGATTAGCTAATAAGCTGGCACTTCTAAAGTCGTCGATGGCACCACTGGAATTTAAAAAGTTGTTAATATAAAGTGCGCCTGCACTGTTCCTGCCCGGTGTGTTTTTAGTCCAGTTAGCGGTACCTGTTGTATTAACACTTACCACGGTCCATGGTGCAGGAGGGAAAGTGCCTTCAAAATTTTCCGTTACTGGCAATGCCGTAGATACTACGTTCAGTGTAGTTGTTAACGTGTCATTCGCAGGATTTTGATCAGCGGCGCTATTGGGTTGTTTAGTGTAGAATTTAAATACGTTAGCACCATTGATAAGTGTGGATGTAGGTAGGGTAGTTACAACATATTCTGCTCCACTTGGAAGATTCAGACCATTAATTGTAACCTCTTGGGCAGGACCGTTATTTAATGTATAACCGGCAGTAATGCTGGTAATTACATTAAGGCCAGTATTCTTAATGCGGAATCGTGGTGAAAAACTGCCAGGACAACTAGCAGTAGCAGAGTAATTGATAACATTACAACCAACTAATTCGTATCCACCCGGATTTACACTTTCAAATGCAGCTGCATCTAAAGTTATAGCACCGGCAGGAGCAAGATGCCCTTGTGTAGTTAAATAACCAGGACGGCAAAATTCAAGCACATACTCCATACGCTTAACCTGGCCTATAGTAAACATAGAGTAACATGGATCATCAGTATAATCCATATAATTTTGGTACATTTTACCGGGAGGGTTGGGAGAAGCAGGGCAACCGGATGCTGCTGCACCAGTAGGGCATCCTGAAGTTAACGATGTTTGGGTGGGAGTATCATCACTGCCAGCTAAAAGAGAATCAGGCAGTTGACATGTTCCAAAAATCTGTTTAAAATCAACACCGCAGGAAGCATCACCGTTTATATGGTAGAGGCCAAAATTGTGACCAATTTCATGTACGGCTGTTCTGCCTAATGCAAAAGCTGGAATTGTATAACAAGTATTACCTGCAAATGATAAATAATTTACACATACGCCATCAATACCTACAGCACTGGTGGTAGTTTCAGTTTGGGCACCAACTCCAATAGTAGGAGCTATCCCTAACAATCCCCCGGAATTAGCACCTACCCAAAGATTGTAATATTGTGTAACTGTCCATGGGTCTAATCCACCGGCGGAGGTATGCTTTATGGATTGATAAGTTGTCGCTGCTATTGGTACATTACCTACCCTTCTTTCAATACCATTAGTAAGTAAACCGGCAGGGGTTCTTCTTGCTAATGCGAAACGTATTTTCGAATGTCCTCTTACGGTGTAAAAAGGAGCACCGTTAGCACTATCCTGGTTTCTACCTGAAAAGTCACGGTTTAAACGGTTAAGGAAAAACTGCACATCGGCATCAGTTACGATATTGGGGTTTGGAAGTACGATGTGTACGACTACGGGAATAATTACAGAATCGGGCAAGGCACTTGTTCTCATTGTGCTGCCGGTACGACCCATCTGTAAATTTTGTAAGGAACGTTCATAGTCACGCATACCCTGGTCGTACTGAGATTTCAATTGAGGATCACGATCAAGATTTTGCTGGAGAGCACCCATGGTGCCGCAACGCTCAAAAATAGTTGGGGAGTTGTCTTTAATTTGAGCATACGATCCCAGGTTACTCAATAAAAAAAGTACGATAAATGCCAGAAAAGTAAAATTTTTCAAAGCAGAAAGTTTTTAATTAAAAAATGATGATTGCGTCCGGAAAAATAGAAAGTACAATAATACTTAATTACTGCCTACACTAAAAATTAATTAGACAATTGCTGCCTCTTATTTGCTGCGGCAACTGAGATAAATAAGAGAGCTAAAAGATTCTTAAACAAATAGAAATCGTTTTCTGTTTTTTATCACGCCTTAAAACAGATACTCTATTTACAGAACAGCTTACCTTTTGTTTTTTTAAATCTGCTATCTTTCCCTTTTAAACAAAATCTGTTGGTACATGAGTATTAAGTTTCGTTTGATCCTGATGAATTTTCTCCAGTTTTTTATTTGGGGTTCGTGGCTAATTACGATCGGAGCTTATTGGTTTCAAAACAAGAACTGGCCTGGCGCTCAGTTTGGCGTAATCTTCTCCACCATGGGCATAGCCTCTTTATTTATGCCCACTATTGCAGGTTATTTAGCCGACAGGTTTATTAATGCAGAAAAACTGTATGGCATCTTTCATATTCTTGGTGGTATTGTACTTTTCTTTTTACCAACGGTCGATGATCCAGGCCAATTCTTTTGGGTGATTTTATTGAACATGATCTTTTACATGCCTACGATTGCTTTATCAAATGCTGTGGCCTATTCGGCCCTCAAGCAAAAAGGGGCCAATGTTATAAAGGATTTTCCTCCAATTCGTGTGTGGGGTACAATTGGCTTTATCGTCGCTTTATGGGTAGTTAGTTTGTTACATTTTGAAACATCTCCGAACCAGTTTTATGTAGCAGCTATAGCAGCCATTATACTGGGCATTTACTCCTTTACTTTGCCACCTTCACCTCCATATGTAAAGACAGCAAAAGTTGGAGAAAATACACAATCGGCTTTTGGATTGAATGCTTTTGCTCTTTTTAAGAATTATAAAATGGCGATGTTTTTTTTATTCGCTATGCTGCTGGGAGCGGCACTCCAATTAACCAATGCCTATGGTGATACTTTTTTACATGATTTTGCCGGTAACCCCGGTTATAAGGAAACAATGGCTGTAAAGTATCCGGCAATTATTATGTCTATTTCCCAGATGTCTGAAACGTTATTCATCCTTGCCATTCCATTCTTCCTACGAAGGTTTGGTATTAAGCAGGTAATGCTTTTTAGTATGATTGCCTGGGTACTTCGCTTTGGCTTATTTGCTTATGGCGATCCGGGCGATGGCTTGTGGATGATCATTCTTTCCTGTATTGTTTATGGGATGGCATTTGATTTTTTCAATATCTCGGGTTCTTTATTTGTAGAAACGGAAACCGATCCATCCATCAGGGCCAGTGCGCAGGGTTTGTTTATGATGATGACAAATGGAGTAGGGGCCGTGCTTGGGAGTACTATCAGCGGCTATGTTATTCAACACTTTTTTACCAATGCCGACAACAGTAAAGACTGGCATGGCATCTGGTTGAGTTTTGCGGGATATGCCTTGGTTGTAGCGGTGCTTTTTCTGTTCTTGTTTAAGCATAAACACAAGGCCGGAACTGATGATTTAGAAAGAGATGAAGTGATGGAGATGACGCCGCATTAGAAGAGTTGACAGCAGGTAGTTGGCAATAAAGATGTAAACCGCAAACCTTCCACCCGAATGCATAAAAAAACCCGAAACATTGTTTCGGGTTTTTTTTTTTTAGAACGCCTGATTAGTTCATGTGCGCTTCAATCTTTTTTACAAAATTGCCTTTGGGCTGGGCACCAACTAATTTATCTACAACTTGTCCGTTTTTAATAAAAAGGATCGCCGGAATAGAGGTGATGCCGTAGTTCATGCTTACCTGAGGATTTTCATCAACGTTTACTTTACCGATATTAACCTTACCATCATACTCTTTTGACAGTTCGTCAATTACCGGTCCTATTGCCCGGCAAGGACCGCACCACTCTGCCCAAAAGTCAACAATGGTTAATTTATCTGCGCTTAATACTTCTGTTTCAAAATTTGAATCTGTGAATGCTTTTGCCATGTTTTTATAATTTATATTTTCAAGAATTCTGTAGTAAGTTGCAAATTTAAGCCCAATCAATTTATCATGACCTAAAGACAGTTTGCTGTTTAGGGTTGTCGTGATATGCAGGGTTTCAGTTTTATTTGTTTGCCTCTCTTTAGCCCAACTGACTTATTAGCCCGATTGTACCTGCAGTAAATAGTAAGCCGAAACCTCCTAACCCCTAACTCCAAACCCGCAACCCTAAACTGCTACTACCTGCACTTCAATTTCTGGCTTGGTATCCAGAAAGTGTATCATTTCATTGTTGACTTCAAAGCCGTGCCCGTTTGAGAGCAATGCAGCTTTTAAAGCTGTTTTTGGTTCTATTACGGTGAAACGAACAGTAGCATTTCCGGGATTCGCTTTCAGGTTTTTTTCAAAAAAGTCAATCCATTCTGCTTCTACATTCCGAACGTCAGTTTGAAGGCAAATTTGTTTAGTAAGTGTTCGTTTTACGTTTTCCGCCATTGTAATGCCGGTAATTTTAAATTCAAATTCGGCTTTATTCCATCGTTGTTTGAAAGCACCTGTGAGATAAACAGCCTGTCCCTGCATTAAAAAATGCTGGAAGCGGACATAATCATCTCCGAATAATACAATCTCCGTTTTGCCCGAAAAGTCCTCTACTGTAAAAGCACCAAACTTGTTTCCCTGCCGCGAAAGACGATGATTAGCCACTGATACCAAACAAAGAAGCTTAATTGTTTTTCCTGTGCCAGCTAACTGCGGCGATTCTTTTATATCATTAAAATCAATTATTGAAGTAATGCCATAATGCTTTATTTCAAAACGGTAATGATCCAACGGATGACCACTTAGATAAATACCGGTAACTTCTTTTTCCTTTTCTAATTGTTCTGTAAGTGAAAATTGCGGGCAGGCCGGGATCTGCGGAGGCTTAATATCAAACACTGCCGGCAAGTCACCAAACAAGGTATTGCTGGTGTTCATTGATTCGGCCTGAACGACATTGCCATACCGGATCATCTTTTCCAAACCATTTTGTGATTCGCCTTCCGGTACGCACATGTACTGGGCACGATGTAGTTGGGGAAATGCATCAAAACCACCAGCATAAACTAAGCTTTCCAGCGTTTTTTTATTAACCGTACGCTGGTTAATACGTCGCATAAAATGAAACGGGTCTTTAAACCGGCCTCCGGTCTTTCTTTCTTCTATAATGCTTTCTACTGCCGCTTCGCCTACGCCTTTCATCCCACCTAATCCAAAACGAATCTCTCCTTTATCATTCACAGCAAATCCTTTATGAGATTCGTTTATATCAGGTCCTAAAACTTTTAATCCCATACGCTTACATTCTTCCATAAAAAAAGTAAGCTTTTCAATGGCGTTTGCATGATTGAGTACCGCTGCCATATATTCGGCAGGGTAGCGTGATTTTAAGTAGGCGGTTTGATAAGCGACTAAAGCATAGCACGTAGAATGCGATTTATTAAAAGCGTATTGAGCAAAGGCTTCCCAGTCGGTCCAGATTTTCTCAAGCTTATCTTTTGGATGGCCTTTTGCCTTGGCGCCATCAACAAATTTGCTTTTCATTTTATCAAGCGTCTTCCGGTCTTTCTTACCCATTGCCTTACGCAGTACATCCGCATCACCTTTGCTAAAGCCGGCAATCTTTTGTGCCAGCAACATTACCTGCTCCTGGTAAACGGTGATACCGTAGGTCTCTTTCAGTTGATCTTCCATTTCCGGTAGATCATATTCAACCGCTTCCCGGCCATGTTTTCTATCAACGTATTGCGGGATGTAGGCCATAGGCCCGGGCCGATATAAGGCGTTCATCGCAATAAGGTCGTTAAACTGATCGGGCTTAAGTTCTTTCAGATATTTCTGCATGCCCGGACTTTCAAACTGGAACGTTGCAATCGTATCACCGCGTTGATAAAGTTCATAGGTCTTTACATCATCCAACGGAATGTTATCAAGGTCTATCTCAACGCCATATTTTTCTTTTATGTTAATGAGCGCATCTTTAATAATGGACAGGGTCTTTAATCCCAAAAAATCCATTTTTAAAACACCGCTGTCTTCAATAATGCTTCCTTCAATTTGGGTGATGCATAGATCGGTTTCTTTAGATGCAAAAACAGGAATTAGTTCAGTAAGATCTGTGGGTGCGATAATGATTCCTGCAGCATGAATGCCGGTGTTTCGAACAGAACCTTCCAATCGTTCGGCAATATGCAGCACTTCACTTTGAATGCCCTTTCCGTTATAAACTTCACGAAGCCGCTTGATGTTTTCAATATCATCGCTGCCATAGCTTTCTACTTCTTCTAAAGACTTTTCGCCTTCTTTAATTGTAAACGGTGCATGAAGGCAACGGTATAATTTTGTTCCCGGTTTATCAGGTACGAACTTGGCCAGGATATTACTTTCAGATAGTGGCAGGTCCATCACACGGGCCACATCTTTAATGCTCATCTTAGCCGCCATTGTACCATATGTAACAATTTGCGCTACCTGGTTCTTGCCATATTTTTTTACAACATAATCAATAACTTTTTGCCTGCCTTCATCATCAAAATCCGTATCAATATCAGGCATTGACTTACGATCCGGATTTAGGAAACGTTCAAAAAGAAGGTTGTATTTTATAGGGTCAATGTTGGTGATACCAATGCAATACGCCACCACTGAACCTGCAGCGGAACCACGGCCGGGCCCTACATAAACTCCAAGTTCGCGGCCTGCTTTTATAAAGTCACTTACAATTAAAAAGTAACCTGCAAAACCCATTGTTTTAATGGTGAAAAGTTCAAAGTCTATCCGCTCTCTTACTTCTTCACCTATTTCGCTATAACGGCCTTTAGCACCTTCGTAGGTAATATGTTTCAGAAATTCCCATTGATTCAAATTGGCGTCGCTGTGTATTTGAAACTCTTTGGGAATAGGAAAGGCGGGTAAAAGAATATCTCTTTTTAAATTGAGTAATTCAACCTTATCAACAATCTCGTTGGTGTTATCAATCGCCTCCGGCAGATCTTTAAAACGGTCGGCCATTTCGGCTGTCTTCTTAAAATAAAATTGGTCGTTAGGGAAAGCGAAGCGCTTTCCTTTTGCATTGACATCATCGTCGGAAAAGTCGCCAAGTCTATCAGTTGTTTTTTTCTCGCCTGTATTGATACACAAAAGAGTATCATGGGCATCGTAGTCCTCCAGGTCCACATAATGTGAGTCATTTGATGCTATGATCTTTACATTATGCTGCCGGGCAAACCTAATAAGTACTTTGTTCACTTTATCCTGCTCTGCCATGCCATGCCGCTGAAATTCTACATAAAAATCATCGCCAAATAAATCCAGCCACCACTTGAATTCTTTTTCCGCTTCCTCTTCATTTCCCTTTAAAATTGCCTGTGGAACCATAGCACCCAAACAACAAGTGGTGGCAATTAATCCTTCGTGGTATTGAAGAATTAATTCTTTATCTATCCGTGGATATTTACCGTACAAACCTTCCATGTAGCCAAGCGATGTAAGCTTGACAAGATTCTTATAGCCAACTTCATTCTTTGCCAATAAAATTTGATGGAAGCGCTGGTCTTTTTCTTCTTTTGTAAAAGATCGTCTATGACGGTTGGCAGCAACATAAAATTCGCAGCCGACAATAGGCTTTACTTTCGGCTTTCCAGAGGCGTCAACATTCTTATATGCCTGCGATACAAAGTCGAAAACACCAAACATATTTCCGTGGTCGGAAATGGCCAGTGCCGGCATGCCATCATCAATCGCTTTTTTGTAAAGTGAACTGATTGAAGCGGCGCCATCTAATAAAGAATATTGTGTGTGAACGTGTAAATGTGAAAATTTCATGCTGACTCCTCTTGATCTCTATCAAAAAATTTTGGGGTTAAACCGTTTAACCCGTGCAAGTTACAGACGGCATGGGCAATAATAGATGTTAAGCCTCGTTCAAGTAATCCACATTATGTGTGAAAAAGTCGATAATTCTATTATTTTCGTCCTCCACCGTAAATCCAAAAACAAGCCACATGCTAAAAAATACAATCCTGTTAGCTGCACTCTTGTTCTCAATATCTACTACAACGGTGTTTGCACAAACGGGCAAACAAGTTACCCCTGAAGCTTCTAAAACTTCTTATAAATTTCTCGACAATATTTCGGTCGATCCGGTTGCAGATGAACCATCAATTCCTGTAAAAATGGTAGGGGTTCCATCAGTAAAAAAAGATTTGTTGCTTGCCGCAAAGGCCAGCGATGGGAATGTGGAAGCTGCCGGCGCCCTTCAATTCAAATATTCGCAATTGTTAGATGTTGAAGTAGAAACAGTAAAGAACACGAACCTCTTTCGGGTTATTGATGACTGGTACGGCGTAAAATATTTATATGGCGGCGAAACAAAAAGAGGTATTGACTGCTCTGCCCTGATGCAGGTTTTCTTTACGGCACTTTATGGTATTTCATTACCCCGCACGGCCAAAATGCAGTACGATTTTGCCCGGCGTATTTCCCGTACAGAATTAAAAGAAGGCGACCTTCTTTTCTTTAATACAAGAGGCGGCGTTTCGCATGTAGGCATGTACCTCCAGAATAATAAGTTTGTTCATGCTTCGGTAAGAGGAGTTGCCATCTCCGATATGTTTGAACCTTATTATGCCAGCCGCTTGATCGGCACCGGCAGAATTTTAGAAGATAGCCAACCAATGGCGGTTTCTATTTCACCCAAGCCTTAATTTTTTCTTCAGCGTAAGCCATACCGGAATAGCATCCGGCGAGAGTTTCATCCAGATCATTCCTGCCGCAAATGGTACGCAGAACAAAAGGCTTCTGATAACCATCCAATGCAAACCTGTATAATTTTTTAGGGGGAGATAAGCAAGCAGAAAGCAGGCGCCACCCAGTGCTAAGGCTAATAAAGTTTTTCTATCAAATGGCTGCATGTTGAACTTCTTCAATAAAAAAGAATACCGGATGGCATTATAAATAGAGTAGGAGATAAGATTAGCAAAGGGCGGCCCCACAATGCCATATTTTACAGTTAGAAAATAGGTTAGCGGCAGCGTGATGGCGAACAAAATCATCCGGGTTTTAAACTCAAATTTCCAATAGCTGGAGGTACTGATGATTTGCCCGTTTAAACCGGTGCCCATATCTAAGATATAGGTGAGACCGATGTAAAAGAATATCCATTTTGAAGCTATATATTCTTTTTGCAGGTGGAAGGTAAAAATGCCATCTTCAAAATTGATCCAGATAAGCGAAAACATTGCGCAGGAAAACAGGAGTTGGTTTATAGAAGATCGATGGTAAATCTTATTTATTTTTTTGAAATCCTTGTCTTTCCAGGCTTGCGAAAGGGCTCCAACTGAAGCAGATACAACTGCCCTTTGCGGCGCTTGAATTAAGCTGGCAACGTATTGGCCAAACGTAAACACTGCCGCAGCGCCAACGCCATTGGGAAGTACCGCGGCAATAATCAGCGTATCGACTACGGAGGCTAAGCTGAAGACAAGACCACCACCCCAGACAAAGCCAATGAGCGCAGTAATTTTTTTGAGAAACTTTTGGGTAACGTTACTTCTTTGAATGGTGAAGTTCAATTGTTTCCTTCGCCTGAAATAAAAGAGAAGATAGCTTACAAGAGCTATATAAATAAATGAATAAAGCCCTATAAACGTGTTGAAGTTTTTAATAAAACCAACAGCAGTTAACAAAATCAGCAGGGTAACAAATGCCCTGAAAACAACTTCTTTTAAAAAATTGCTGATCACCGCCTTACCTCTTTGCCAGGAGTAGGCTTCCAATACCATAAAAATGGTAAAGCCAAAGCCAAACGGGAAGAGCCAGTAATAGTAATTAAGAAGTTCGGGCGAATTGCTGAATATTTTATTAGCGACAATGTTTTTAAACCCCAAACCTAAAAGAAGTACGATTAAAAAGCCGGCACAGGGAAGCAAAAGTGCCCAGGTAAGCTGGTCGTTTTTATTCTCAGGAAGGTGTGCTTTGTAGTAAGGGAAAAACTTATTGAGGAAGGCCGGCATTCCAACATTAGCCAATGAAAACATAACTTGTGCAACTGCCACAAACATTGCAATCAACCCATATTCTTCTTTGGTAAAACCGCCCTGACGGGTTAGCAGGTACGTATTAAGAAAGCCGAAAGCAAAGCCGATATAAACAACAAAAGAAGAAATGATACTTTGCCTGCGAATGGTGCTCATAAATTAATGTGCTGATGTGCAAATATGCAAATATGCAAATGACATACAGAGAAAGATTTTGCCAGGGCACATGTTGCTATAATTTTTTTACCGAGATATAAAAGTTTTTATCAACCAAAAAGTCATCACCGGTATTAATTTTTATCGTTTGCCATTCAGTAGTTGGGGTTATCCATTGGCCGGTAATTAACTTAACTGTCATAGCAAAACCATTTATAACATTGCTCCATTTGTATTGATAATTGTTCCCGCTTTTTTTAATTTCCAAAACAGGAATTTTTGCTGTGCGTAGATACTGGTCAAACACTTTACTAAAATCTTTTCCGCTTTGTTTGCTGATGTAATCTTCCACCTGTTTCGTGGTTACTGTTTGATGATAAAAATCTTTATTCAGTCCGCGTAAAAATTGCCGGAACTTTTCATCATCAGCTATAATTTGCCGTATCGTGTGCAAAAGGTTAGCGCCTTTAAAATACATATCGCCGCTGCCTTCTTTATGAACATTGTATGGGCCAATAATTGGCTGGTCGTTCAATATATTGGAACGAAGTCCCTGTGTATATTCATTGCCCGCTTGTTTACCATAGTAGTAATCAATAAACAAAGTTTCGGAATAGTCGGTAAAGGCTTCATGTATCCACATATCGGCCATATCTTTTGCTGTGATGTTATTACCAAACCATTCGTGGCCGCTTTCATGTACAATGATGTAATCCCACTTTAGTCCCCAACCTGTTTTAGATAAGTCACTACCGAGATATCCATTCTTAAACTCATTGCCATAAGCTACGGCGCTTTGATGTTCCATGCCCAGATAAGGCGCTTGTACTAGTTGATAGCCGTCTTCGTAAAAAGGGTAGGAGCCAAACCAATGTTCAAAAGCCCGCATCGTTTGCTTTACTTGCTCAAATTGTTTTTTAGCCTTTTCCACTTCGTAATCCAGTACCCAGTAATTCAAATCAAGCATTCCTTTTTCGCCAGATAAGGTATCACTCCAGGTAGCATAAGAACCAATGTAAGGAATGATGTTATAAGCATTGATAGGTGATCCCACTTCCCATCGGAAAGATGTCATTCCATTAGTGGTTTCTTTATTTTTTAACCGGCCATTTCCAACAGCCATCATTGCTTCAGGAACGTTTACAGTTAAGGAAGCACCTTTGTCCGGCTCATCGCTCCAGCTATCCTTGCAGGGATACCAAAGCGAGGCTCCATCGCTTTCGCAGGCAACACTTATCCAGGGCCTTCCCTGTTTATCTTTTGTCCAAACCCAGCCACCATCCCAAGGTGCATTTATGGCTTCTTTTGGTTTGCCATGATAAACAATTGTCAGCGATTGTGTAGAGCCTTTTTCGGCATTAGGCAGTGGGATGAAGTAGTGGTTGCCTTCGTGGTAATAAGGCTTTGCCGGGTAGTTGATGTACATCTTTCCATTGTAATAAATGGAATCAACTTCTAGCGGTTTTTGTAAATCAAATTGTAAGTACTCATTGTGGTTATCTGTGAGTACGGTGTAAGTAATGGTATTCTTTCCATTAATTGTCTTCGTATTGTAATCAGGTGTTACCGAGATGTCATAATGCTGAACATCCCACCACGAACGTTGCGGTGTATTGCTCCCGAATAAAGAATCCTGGCGGCTATATTTCTGTTGTGTAAAACCGGCAAATGGAAATAAGCAACAGGCAATCAGCAGTGAGTACAAAACTTTCATAACTATTTTCACGTTTAGTAAAAGCAATAGTTCGCTAATTTAGACGGTTACTCTCAAACTATGATTCAGGGCCTGAAACATTTAACCAAACTCATAATAATTACGGCTGTTTTTACATCGTGTTACAGCGGTGAAAAAGAGAATAAAGCGATTTTTCATTACAACGAATCCACTGGCATTGCTTCTATTGATCCTGCTTTTGCCAAGAACCAATCTATCATGTGGGCTGTTCATCAATTGTACAATACGTTAGTAGAAGTTGACACCGCCCTGCATATTGTTCCCTCGTTGGCGAAGCGCTGGGAAATTTCGGAAGACAAAAAAACGTATACTTTTTTGTTACGGGATAGTGTTTTTTTTCATGATGATGCCTGCTTTAAAAATGGCAAAGGCAGAAAGCTAACGGCGAATGACGTAGTGTACAGTTTTAACCGGCTCATGGATAAAGCAACGGCTAGTCCGGGTTCATGGATATTTAATGGAAAGGTTGATAGTTCAGAAGGCTTCAAAGCAATAGATGATACTACTTTTCAGTTGAAAGTAGCAAGACCTTACCATCCAATTCTTGGCATTCTTTCAATGCAATACTGTTCTATTGTACCAAAAGAAGCTGTTGAAAAATATGGGGCCGATTTTCGGCGACATGCTGTTGGCTCAGGTCCTTTTCAGTTTGTTGCCTGGGAAGAAGGACAGGCGATGGTGCTGAAAAAAAATCCTGCTTATTTTGAAAGAGATGAAGCCGGAAAAAGGCTGCCTTATTTGGATGGTATAAAGATCAGTTTTTACGACAGCAAGGCAACGGAATTTTTAGCCTTCCGGCAGGGAAAGCTGGACTTTATAAATGATATTGATGCATCTTTTAAAGATGAAGTATTGACAAAAAAAGGAACCCTACGAAAAGACTGGGAGGGAAAAATTCAATTGCAAACGCATTCTTACCTGAACATAGAATATTTTGGAATTTTGGTGGATACGACAAACCCGGTTTTGAAAGGTTCGCCACTACGTTTGCGTAAAGTTCGCCAGGCCATTAATTATGGTTTCGACAGAAAGAAGATGGTGCTTTATTTACGCAATTCTCTTGGCATCCCGGCTGAAGCGGGCTTTGTTCCGGCAGGCCTTCCATCGTTCGATCCGGTGCAGGTAAAAGGCTATACTTACAATCCGCAATTAGCCAAAAAGCTAATGCAGGAGGCAGGAATAAATCCGGCTAATTCACCCGCAATAAAGCTTCTCACCATTCCTATTTATTCTGATATTGCCTCTTACATTGCCCGGCAGTTAGAGGAGATTGGCTTAAATGTTCAGGTGGATGTAGTACAGAAATCTTTGTTGCTGGATATGACATCAAGTTCAAGAGCCTTATTTTTCAGAGGTAGTTGGATTGCCGATTATCCTGATGCGGAAAATTACCTTTCCGTTTTCTATTCAAAAAATCCGGCACCACCTAATTATACGCGTTATAAAAATCCGGAGTTTGATGTTTTATTTGAAAAAGCAATTGCTGAAACGAATGATTCGCTCCGCTATGAATTATACAAGCAGGCCGATGCAGTAATGATAAAAGATGCGCCGGTAGTGCCCCTTTGGTATGATGTGGTTGTGCACCTGGTGCAACCGAACGTTTCAGGGTTTCCGGCTAATGCATTAAATCTTTTGGAATTGAGAAGGACGAGCCTCCACCGGGCGACATTTTAAAACCCTTTCTTTTGCACCGTCTTTAACACTGGTAGTTTATAATTGTCCAGCACACTTTTCTCAGCCATCATCTTTTCAATGCCATCAATAGAACGGGGAGCGAAAGCAGAAAGTAACTCGTATCCATTCTCCGTAATTAAAGCATCATCTTCAATTCTTACGGCAATGCTCCACCACCTTTTATCGCAATCGCTATTGGCGGAAATATAGATGCCCGGCTCAATAGTGATGACCATATCTTTTTTCAGGGTAGCAGAAACACCTTTATCATGTACATCTAAACCAATGTGGTGCGAAAGGCCGTGCGGATAATATTTGCCTACATCTTTCTTGTCTTTGATGATGCCATGCTTTAGTAAACCCTCAGCAATTATTTCCTTGGCAGCGGCACCGGCATCACTCCACTTAGCACCATCTTTTAATAGTTTGAAAGCGGCTTCCTGCGCATCATAAACCAATTGGTAAATGATTTTTTCTTCTGGTGAAAATTTTCCTTTTGCAGGAATTGTCCGCGTCACATCGGAAGTGTAGCCATGATAAGCGGCGCCGACATCCATCAGTAGCAGGTTGTTGCCAATTTTTGTGCGGCTATTTTCCATATAATGAAGGATGCAGCCATTTTCGCCGGCACCAACGATAGATCCATAGCCAACTTCTTCCGAACCATATTTTTTATGAACAAATTCATGCAGGCCCTGTATTTCCAACTCCGACATATCAGGCCTCAACGTTTTCATCACTTCGTTCTGCCCCATGCAGGAAATTTCTACAGCCTTGCGAATGAGGTACATTTCTTCAGGCGTTTTGATTTCTCTTAGCCTGCCGGTAATCTCACGGAAAGCTTTTGTATCAACCCTTGAATCTTTTGCATCAGCAGGAGAAGTTTTTATTTTAAAATCCTGGATCAGGTTATATAGGTCTCCTGCACTCCGTCCTTTCTTCACATCATCAGGTAAATTATCCATGATAATTTTAGAAAAAGACATCATGTCAAGAGTAAAAGCTTTGAATTCTTCGCCTGTGTAAACCGCCTGTATGCCAAGCTTTTCTTTAGCAGCAATCGCTCCTAAGCGTCGGCCTGTCCATTGCTCACTTCGTGCATCTTTTTTTTGAACAAAAAACAATTCATTGTAGGAAGAACCATCAGCTCCCTTTTGGGCTTGCTTAAAAAGAAACAGAACCGCGTGGGGCTCTTTATAACCTGTAAAGTAATACAGGTCGGGATTTTGATGATAGAGGTAATCTACATCATTGGCAAAAGTGCGTACTGGTGCGGCAAAAACCACCATCACGCTGCTATCGGTCATTAAGGCACGGGCAGCATCACGCCGCCCCTTATGAAATTCTTTAGAGAGGTAATCCGTTGGAATATCATCCTGCGCAATTGCTATAAAACAGGCACAGGAAAATAAGGCGGCGATAACGCAGCGCTTTAAAATAATTACTACCATAAAAAGCTTATTATTTTTTAAAAATAAGAATAAGCTTTTTATGAAGGTTAAGATTGTGACGAAGAAGGAAAAGTTGAGAGGTTTATACGTTGACAAGTACGCGGAAACTATACTAACAACGATACTTATCAACCTATCAACTAATCAACTGCTTACCTACTCTTCATCTTCCTCGTAATACGATTCCTCGTTATTATTGTATTGTTTCTGCCAAACTTCTACTTTTTCATCGGTCAGGCATTCTATAATGTCATGAATCGCATCACCCTTCTTTCGCCACTGGGTCACCAACTCATCGCCATACTTAAATATATACATGCAGTGGTCGGTTTCCACTGTTGCTTTTATCAGTTCAATAGCTGCGTCTTTTTCTTCCTGCACCAGGTAATAACATCCGGTTTCCAGCAAATCATACGAATACATAGTCATTCCTCCGTTTTTGGTGGTGATTAACATTTCTGTCAAAATAATGGGTAGTAAAATCTAACGGGGTAAGTAATATCAGGTCTCCTATATCCTCAAAAAATCGTTCTGCTCATGGGACAAAAGTAGGGTTTTTGGCTATGTAAATTATATTCTCGATGTAAAAAAATGGTAAGGTTATAAATCGTTGAAAGTCAGCATCAGAAAGGCTTCCATACGAAAAATAATTCTTTTTTAAAACTAATTTTTTTAGTAAAAATGTCGCTCAGTATCCTTATATTTGTTTGCCTGACCAAGGAGCCTTTTTGGCGAATTTTTCACCTCAATTTCTTTTAGTTATATCTATTGTGCATCTTCACTTTATGATGCTCTTTATGAAGCCATGACTTTAGTCAATTGGGTTCAGATAACCTATTTTAGCAACCCTGATATAAAAATCCTATGCCGGACATAAAAAAGACAATGTTTGATTACACTGAAGAAAGTATTAAAAGTTTAGACTGGAAGGAACACATCCGGCTACGCCCCGGAATGTATATTGGTAAGTTGGGAGATGGATCGAGCCCTGATGATGGTATTTATGTTATGGTGAAAGAAGTGATTGACAACTGTATTGATGAATACACGATGGGTTATGGTAAGGCCGTAGAAATTTCCATTAAAGATAAAACAGTAAGTATCCGCGATTATGGCAGGGGTATTCCCTTAGGAAAAGTTGTGGATGTAGTAAGTAAAATAAATACCGGCGCCAAATACGACAGCAAAGTGTTTCAGAAAAGCGTGGGATTGAATGGAGTGGGCACAAAAGCAGTCAACGCTTTAAGCCAGTATTTTAAAGTGGCCTCTTTTCGGGAAGGAAAGGTAAAGGAAGCGGAATTTTCAAAAGGCGTTTTGGTCAAGGATCAAAAAGAAACAAACTCAAATGGAGAAAATGGAACTCTTGTAACTTTTATTCCCGATGAAAGTATTTTCAAGCATTTTCATTTTATCTCCGAGTATTTAGAAAAGCAAATCTGGAATTACTGTTTTCTTAATGCAGGGCTGCGGCTTATTTTCAATGGTAAATCTTATGTCAGCAAAAATGGCCTGCTTGATTTGTTGACCAGGGAAACCAATGCTGATACGAATCCAGAAGGTATTCGCTACCCGATTATCCATTTAAAAGGAGAAGATATTGAAGTAGCCCTTACGCATAATAATGATTACGGCGAGGATTATCACTCCTTTGTAAATGGGCAGCATACAACGCAGGGCGGTACACACCAGGCAGCCTTTAGAGAGGTATATATAAAAGTGATTCGCGACTTCTTTAAAAAAGATTATGATGCTTCTGACATACGCCAAAGCATTGTTGCTGCTATTTCTGTAAGAGTGGTGGAGCCGGTGTTTGAATCGCAAACAAAAACAAAGCTGGGTTCGTTAACAGTGGAGGAAGGCGGGCAGACCATGCGCCAGTTTATTTATGAATTTTTATCGAAGCAACTGGATAATTTTTTGCATAAAAATCCTTCCGTCGCTGATGCTTTAAGGAAAAAGATAGAGCAGAACGAAAGAGAAAGAAAAGATTTGGCCGGTATAAAAAAGCTGGCGAATGAACGGGCAAAAAAAGCGAACCTTCATAATAAAAAGCTTCGTGATTGCCGGGTGCACTTTAATGATGAGCCTCCCGTAAAAGGCAAGCAGGAGTTTTTTATTACTCAGAAAAATACCACCATTTTTATTACTGAAGGAGATTCTGCAAGTGGTTCTATTACCAAGGCAAGGCAAGTGGAAACCCAGGCGGTGTTTAGCTTGCGGGGTAAGCCATTGAACTGCTTTGGCATGAGCAAGAAAATAGTGTATGAAAACGAAGAGCTGAACCTTTTGCAACATGCGTTAAATATCGAAGAGGGAATGGAAGGCCTGCGTTTCAACCGCATTGTGATTGCAACTGATGCCGATGTGGACGGGATGCATATCCGGTTACTGATCATGACTTTCTTTCTCCAATTCTTCCCCGACCTCGTTAAGAATAATCATATTTATATTTTGGATACGCCTCTTTTCCGGGTACGAAATAAACAGGAAACTATTTATTGTTATTCCGAACAGGAAAAACAAAAGGCAATGAAAAAGCTGGGTACCAAGCCGGAGATAACCCGTTTTAAAGGGCTTGGTGAAATATCCCCTGATGAATTCGGGCAATTTATTGGCGATGATATTCGGCTGCAACCGGTAATTATAGATCATGGCGATAATATTCAACATCTGCTTGAATATTACATGGGTAAGAATACACAGGAGCGGCAGGAATTTATTATCAATAACCTGAAGTTGGAACTAGATACGGTGGAAGAAGTGGGTTGAATAATTAATAATTAATGATTAATAATTAATACGCTCATGAAAGAGAATAACATCATTCTGGCCAAGACGTTTACTTTTGGCCTAAGGATTATTAAACTTCATCTTTATTTAAAAAAACAGAACATAGACCGGGCTCTAAGCCTGCAACTTTTAAAAAGTGGGACTTCAGTTGGTGCTAATGCAGAAGAAGCCATGGGAGGTTCATCAAAGAAAGATTTTAAACAAAAACTTAGAATAAATTATAGAGAAGCAAGGGAAACAAGATATTGGTTGCGATTGCTGAAGGAAAGTCAATTACTTGAACAAAACCTTGCGGATTCAATCATTCAGGATTGCGAAGAAATCCTGCGAATTCTCACTTCAATTTTAAACTCCACAAGCGACAAACGCTTAATTACTAATTATTAATTATTAATTTCTCGATGATTCATATTGTATTTCAACAAGCCGACATAGACGTTCTGAAAAAAGCATTTGAGTTAGATGAAACGATGGCCGGCGATATAGTGGAAATAAAAGACGATTACGCTGTTGGCCCTATTCAAAACATATATGAAACCGAAGGTTACCAACAACGCCGCGAATGGTGGAAAGGCTTGTTGGATTATTCTCCATATAACTCAGATGGCCTCATGGAAATGGTTGATGACCGCATGGCTGTACATCAGTTGAAGAGGTCATTGGATGAAGACGAAAAACTTGAGGTTTGGATCTGGATGGGACAGAACCAGCATGATGTGTGTGGTTATTATTGGTTGATCTCACAACTAAAAGAATACAGCGGAAGAATTTATGTTCTGTATTTAAATAACCTTCCTTTTATTAATGATAAGGGTTCTATTTTTTATCCTACAACGTTGCACCAGATCCTGCCGAAAGAGTTTTTAAAAGCAAAAAAGCTTTGCCGCAAAGTAACTTCCAGTGAGTTTGAAATTGACCCGGACGAATGGAAGAAATTGATGGAAGAAAACGCTGCTATCCGCATATTAGAAGGTGGCAAAAAGATAGCAAGCAAGCAAGAAGATTTTTACGATACGGATATTCTTACAAACCTGACGAAGGAAGCACAGAGAGGTGCCAAAGCAATGCACAATATTTTAGGTAAGATGAAAATAAAAACCGGTGATGTATTTCTTTTATTAAGAATGAAAGCATTAATGGAAGAAGGTAAAGTTGAAATCATTGGTGAGCCTTCAAAAGGATGGAAAGAGTTTGAAGTAAAATTAAAATCAACTGCTGGAGAAACCCTTGAAGTCCCCGAAACTTCTTCTTAAACTTTAGACACTCGTAAAACCTCCTGGGTTTGATATAAAAGTCATCTTAACATGAAAAAATTAATTACTTCGGTTGCGGCTATCTTTTTTTCTATCGTTGTATTTGCGCAGGATAAGAGCAAACAAATACAGGACCTGTTAGCTATTTATTCAAAAGATGGGAAGTTCAATGGAAGTGTTTTAGTAGCACAAAAAGGAACTGTTATTTACCAGGGTGGGTATGGCTTTCGTGATGCAGAAAATAAAGTTACCCATGAGGCCAACGATATTTTTCAAATTGGTTCCATCACTAAACAAATTACTGCTGCGGTCATTATGCAATTGCAGGAAGAAGGCAAGCTTACCGTACAGGATAAGCTCAGTAAATATTTTCCCGGTTTTGCTAATGGTGATAAAATAACCATTGAAAATTTGCTGACACATACCTCGGGTATTTATAATTATACCAACGATGAAGTGCTAATGAAGAGTGATGTAACAAAGCATTATTCCCAAAAAGAAATGCTGGATATGATTAAAGCTTATAAGCCCGATTTTGAACCCGGTGCCAAATGGAATTACAGCAACTCCGCTTATTCTATATTAGGTTACATTATTGAAAAGGTTACTGGCAAGCCGTATGAGAAGGTGGTTAGAGAAAGAGTTTTTACACCACTCGGTATGATTAGTAGCGGCTTTGATTTTACTCATTTATCGGCACCGGGTAAATCAAAAGGCTATTTTTCTTTAGCAGGAGGAAAGCCTGTAATTGCTCCGGTTGTTGATTCAACAATTGCTTATTCTGCCGGTGCTATTTATTCTACAGTTGGCGATTTAGCCAAATGGGAACGGGCTGTAACACAAGGCAAACTTCTAAAAGCAGAATCATGGAAAGCCGTATTTACACCTCAAAAAAACAAGTATGGCTACGGTTGGGTAATAGATAGTTCTTTCGGAAAGCCGTTCACTTCTCATAGCGGAGGCATCCATGGCTTTTCTTCTTACCTGATCCGCTTTCCACAAGACGAAGTAACAGTTATCATGATTGACAATTCTTCTTCTCCACATTTGGGAAAGATCAGTAAAAACCTCGCTGCTATTGCTTTGGGGCAGTCTTACGAAATGCCGGCGGTGCGAAAGGCCACTGATATCGACACTTCCATACTTAAGCAATATGTTGGTGAATACCAACTGTCTCCCTCTTTTTCAATTGTGGTTTCGTTGGAAGGAAAAGGGTTGAGAGCTCAAGCTACCAATCAGCCTCCATTTGATATTTATGCAGAGAAAGAAAACGTCTTTTTTCTAAAAGTAGTGGATGCACAACTTGAGTTTGTAAAGGATGAAAATGGAAAAGTCACTGAACTTATCCTGCACCAAAATGGAATGGATCAAAAGGGTAAAAAAATAAAATAAAATCCAAAACATAGAATGTCTTAAAGACCTTCTATGTTTAGCAGCACGCGATATGAAAAACAAAAACTTCGAACACGTTCAAACAGACCATGGCATAAACGGCCAGTATAAAACCTGGTTTCTTGATTATGCATCTTATGTAATTCTTGAAAGGGCCGTACCCGCAGTTGAAGATGGATTGAAGCCTGTGCAGCGCCGCATCCTTCATGCCATGAAAGAAATGGATGATGGGCGTTATAATAAAGTAGCAAACGTTATTGGACAAACCATGCAGTACCATCCGCATGGCGATGCTTCCATTGGCGATGCCCTGGTAAACATGGGACAAAAAGATTTGTTGATTGACACACAGGGAAACTGGGGCGATATACGTACCGGTGATGATGCCGCCGCTGCCCGTTATATTGAAGGCCGCTTGAGCAGGTTTGCTTTAGAGGTTGTGTTCAATCCAAAAACTACCACCTGGCAACTAAGCTATGATGGCAGAAAGAATGAACCTGTAACGCTGCCGGTTAAGTTTCCTTTGTTATTGGCGCAAGGTGCAGAGGGTATCGCTGTAGGTCTTGCTACTAAAATTTTACCGCACAATTTTATAGAGTTGTGCGATGCCAGTATAAAATATTTAAAAGGCCGCAAGTTTGATCTGTATCCCGATTTTTTAACTGGCGCTATGATTGATGTTACCGATTACAACGGTGGTCAGCGCGGTGGCAGGGTAAAGGTTAGAGCGCATATTGAGGAGTATGATAAGAAGACACTGTTGATCAAAAGTGTGCCCTATGGCGTTACCACTTTAGCCTTGATGGATAGCATTGTAAAAGCTAACGATGCCGGTAAGATCAAGATAAAAAAAGTGGTGGATAATACAGCTGCTGATGTAGAGATCCAGGTTGACTTGGCCCCCGGTATTTCGCCGGATATTACCATTGATGCCTTATATAAGTTTACCGATTGCGAAGTTTCGGTAGCCCCAAACACCTGCGTTATCATTGACCAGAAGCCGCATTTTGTAGCCGTAAATGATTTGCTACGCATCTCTGCCGATAATACCAAAAACCTGTTGCAACGTGAGTTGGAAATCAAGCTGGGTGAGTTGGGAGAGAAGTGGCATTATACATCGCTGGAGAAGATTTTCTTTGAAGAAAAAATATACAAAGAGCTTGAGAAAAAGCACGAGACCTGGGATAAGGTAATTGAAGCGATAGATAAAGCTTTTGGGCCTTTTAAAAAACTACTGCGCAGGGACATTTCAAGAGAAGATATTTTAAAGCTGACGGAAAAGCCTGTTCGTCGTATTTACCGGTTGGATATTGATGAATTGAATGCTCAAATAAAAGAATTGGAAGCGCAGATAAAAGGTGTGCAATACGACCTTGCGCATTTAACAGAATATGCTATTGCTTATTTTGAAAACCTGCTGAAAAAGTATGGTAAGGGCCGCGAACGTAAATCAGAGATCAAAGTGTTTGAGGCGATTGAAGCCAGGCATGTGGCTATCGCCAATACCCGTATTTATCTAAATCGTGCGGAGGGTTTCATTGGCACTTCTTTAAAGAAAGATGAGTTCCTGGTTGAGTGCTCCGACCTTGACGACATCATTGCTTTTACCAAACGTGGTACAATGAAAGTGGTGAAGGTGCAGGATAAGGTTTTTATCGGTAAGGACATTTTATATGCTGCCGTATTTCGCAAAGGCGATGAACGCACTACGTACAATATGGTGTACACTGATGGCGCATCAGGAATCACTTTTGCCAAGCGTTTTAATGTTACCGGTATAACCCGCGACAAAGAATATGACCTTACAAAAGGCCACGATAAAAGCAAGGTGCATTACCTTACTGTTAATCCAAATGGCGAAGCGGAGGTGGTACGTATTATATTAAGCCCGGCTTCTACCGCCCGTAATAAAGAATTCGATTTCTTTTTTGAAGAGATGGAAATTAAAAGCCGCAACAGCATTGGTAACCAGGTTACAAAATACCCTGTTCGTGCGGTGAAGTTTAAAGAAGCAGGTGTGGCCACTTTAGGAAGCATCAAGCTTTGGTTTGATGATAAGTTTGGCCGCCTGAACCATGATGGTAAAGGAATGGCCCTTGGCGATTTTGACGCGGAAGACCGGGTGCTTGTAATTAATACCGACGGCACTTACGAAATCACCGATCAGGAGCTTACACAACGCTTCAATCCTGAGGAGGTTATGCTGGTTGAGAAGTTTGATCCGGAACAAATCATTACGGCAGTGTATTTAGATAATGATAAACTTCAGTATAACGTAAAACGTTTCCGTATAGAAACAACGACGTTGAAATCTAAATTCTTATTCATTAAAGAGGGCAAAGGCAATTTGCTGGAAGCTGTTTCCACCGAGGAAGAACCGCTGCTTATTGTTCATTCCGGCAAAGGTTCCCAGGTGCGCAAAGCGAAATTTAAAATCGCTAAAATGGTTGATGTAATGGGATGGAAAGCAGTAGGAGCAAAGCTCGTTGATTACAATAAAAGTATTATGATGGAGTGGGAGGTGAAGGAAGACGGAAAGCAGCCAGAGTTGTTTTAGGAAAATTTTATCCCCAGTCTGCATTTAGGTAGCACTGGGGATATTTCATTTCAAAAATCGCTTCATCTCCCTGTCCGTATCCTTCTGTTTAATACTATCTCTTTTATCATGCATTTTTTTACCCTTAGCCAATCCTATTTCTACCTTAACAAAATTCTTCTCATTCATAAAAAGTCGTAAGGGAATAATGGTAAAACCTTTTTCCTTCATCTTAGCATCCCACTTTTTCAACTCCCGTTTTGTAAGCAATAGTTTCCGGTCTCTTACGGCAACATGATTATTTACATTGCCATGAGAATATTCAGCAATATTCATCGCTTTTAACCAAAGCTCGCCATCACTAAAAATGCAGTACGCATCCGCAAAATTTGCTTTACCAAGACGCAGCGATTTTACTTCTGTACCCAGCAAAGCAATGCCTGCTAAAAGCTTATCCTCAATAAAATATTCGTAGTAGGCCTGCCGGTTTTTAATCTCCATCTCAGTTCTTAAATAAGGTAAGTACAGTAGAAATTTTTTCCTTCAGCTCCTTTCTGTCAACTATAAAATCCAGGAAGCCTTTCTCTAATAAAAACTCGCTTCGCTGAAAGCCGGGAGGTAAATCTCTTTTTATGGTTTCCTTAATTACTCTTGGCCCTGCAAAGCCAATCAGTGCTCCCGGTTCTGCAATATTCAAGTCTCCCAACATACCAAAAGAAGCAGATATGCCGCCAAAAGTAGGATCGGTGAGTAAAGAAATATAAGGCAGTTTCGCATCTGATAGCTGCGAGAGTTTGCCGCTTGTTTTAGCTAATTGCATTAAAGAAAAGGCGCTTTCCATCATACGGGCACCACCGCTTTTGCACACGATCAAATAAGGCAGTCTTTGGGCTATGCAGTAATCAACTGCCCGGCTAAATTTTTCCCCCATTACACTTCCCAATGAGCCCCCTATAAATTCAAAATCCATCGCTGCCACTACTAATTCGTTGCCGTTTATTTTCCCAACAGCCACCCTCATACTGTCTTGTAAATCACTCTTAGCCCAGCTTTCTTCTAAACGTTTACCGTAAGGCTTCAAGTCGGTAAATCCTAACATGTCCTTGGAGCGGATATTGTTGAAGAGCTCCGTGTATTCATTGTTGTCAAACAGGATCTCATAATATTCATTGCTGCCGATGCGATGATGATAATTGCATTTTGGGCAAACGAACAGAGCTTCGCGAAGGTCATTGATAGTGCAGATATAATTACACTGCGGGCATTTACCCCATAAGCCTTCCGGCGTTTCTTTCTTTTCGGATGATGGTGTAGTAATGCCTTTTTTCAGCCGCTTGAACCAGCTGCTTTTTGTCTCTGTAGTTTTACCTTCCTCGCCAGCAAGGTTGGCGTCAAAATCTTCAAATGGATTGGTCATCAACTGAATTTTGTATAGGCGCAAATATAAGAGATAATGCCTCGGGTTTTTTTGCCGCGGATGACGAGGGAAGCAGAGGGTTTTTTATCGCAGTAATTGTTTCGTACTTCTGGAGAGATTTTATGCAAAGGCGCATAGAAACAAAGGGAAAAGACAAGTTGAAGGAGTGAGAGTTTTTTAACCACAGATACACAACGGCACAGAGGTACACAAAGGGATTTTCTCTATGCAACTTTGGGCTCTATGGTTTCTTTTGCTGCATAGCGATAGGAATGTATAAGGGTGATTATTTTCTTCTCTTTCACAAGAAGAGGTGAAAATAACAAATCAAAGATTGAAACAGACGATCAATAGTAGTACATCTGCCTGGTTTAACACAAGCCTCAAACCAATTTTATTTTGATAAAATATTATCGGGTTTTCTCTTTATAAATCGGAGTATTCTGCCGGGGTAAGAAACGTAATATCTATTTTAGAAACATTGTTCTTGTATTCCGGTTTGGCAGATAAAGTTTTCCAAAACGGATCGCTGCCAAATGCTTTCCAATGTTCATCTCTTGCGGCTTTATTTTCAAACGAGGTCATATACATTAAGTTGGGCATCCGGTTACCTGCAACTACAGCGCCATAAAAAACAGCATTAAAACCAAGACGTTCAAACAAGCCGACTTCGCCTCCCTTATTAAACATCTCTACTTTGTTCCGATGTAATTTTTCCGTACTGCTTTCATAGCTGCGCAGTTCATAAACACGGCTCTTTTTCTCACCTGTCAGCGATGGTGCTTTCACCTCCGGCATATCTTCAAAAGCGTAGAGTAAAATTGTTTCGTACCGGGTGTACGGGCCCGCATTGTATGCGGCATTTATGTATGCGCTGCCTGCCTGTTGAAAAGCTTTATTCTTTTGCAGTTTCGCAGGCAGTTCTTCAAACTGTTTTAATGATTTATATGGAATAAGTACATAGAGTTTCTTATCAGTTGCCGTATCAACGCCGATTGGAGTAAACACGCCTACCTTACCGATACCGGCCTGGTGTAAGGCAGGAACAAGCGCCTCTTTTAAAAAACTGTCTGCACCCGCAAGCTGTTGCATGGTGCTGAAATGATAGACTCTTATTTCAATGTATTGTCTTGCTGCTGCGGCCATACTTTTACCGGCAGTCGGTTTAGAAAAAGAATAAAGACAAAAGCAAAGCGACAAAAGGGAAACTATTTTTTTCATATACGCGTAATCTGAATCTAAAATAAGGGTTTCTGGATTTATGCAACACCTTCATTTTTCTATACCAGTTTACTCCTTCACAAAAGGAGGGAGGCGCAGAATAATTTGGGATTATTAAAAGTCATATGCATGTTCTATGTTCGCAATGCCGGCAGGCAAAATCACTATGAACAAAACCTTACTCCTTCTTACTTTTTTCCTACTTATTTCCGGCATCTTCAGCATGCTAGCTGCACAGGACGCAAAGCCCGACACGGTTAAAACCGGTATCTATATCACAAGCATACATGATATTGACTTTAAGCAAAAAGAATTTGCTATCAGTGTGTGGTTATGGCTAAAGTATAAAAACAGGAAGTTTAATTTTCTTCAAAACCTGGAGGTGCCTCAGGCTAAATCAGTAGAAAAGTCTTTCTCTACCGTGGATAGTTCCGGCGAAGAAGTTTACATGCAGATGAAGCTGCAATGTGTAATGAAAGACTCATGGAGAATAGCCAACTTTCCTTTTGACCGCCAGACCTTGCGGCTTTCAATAGAAAACTCACAGTATGATTCAAGGTCATTAATTTTTATAGCAGATACTGTTGGGCAGCACTTCGATCCCCGTTTTGCATTGCGGGGCTGGTCAATTGACAGTTGCTTAATGAGCACGGGTAATAAAATTTATGAAACGGGTTTTGGTGATGCAAGCCTGGCAAAGCCACAAACTGTATACAGCACATTTAGAGTTAGGTTAAGCATCAAACGGGAAGCCGGTGGTTTATTCTGGAAAATGTTCCTTGGCATGTACATAGCTTTCCTTATCGCTTATGTTTGCTTTTACATTCATGCCGATTCAATAGATTCCCGATTCGGTCTAAGTGTGGGTTCTTTGTTTGCCGTTATTGGTAATAAATATATCGTTGATTCAACTTTGCCCGAGTCAAGTTCATTTACACTGGTTGATATTCTTCATGGCCTTACTTTATTTATGATTCTTGCTATTATAACCGCTACGGCCTATTCGCTGCTATTGGTAAAAAGGGATGAATTGAAAAAAGCTAAAAAGTTTGATATGATTGCAGCGCAAGTTGTACTATTTATCTATGTTGTTCTAAACGCCTGGTTCATAGCAAATGCACTTAGTGATTAAGGAATGATTATTTGTACAGGCATAAAAAATTTTATTGCTGAAAATGAAAAATTCTATTTTAATCTTTCTTTTTGTTGTATTAGTTGCTTGCGATAACAGCGGGACAAAAGCAACCAACGAACGTTCTGCGCAATCAACACCTGCAGACGAAAGAGATGATACAACACCTCCTGCCAATAACGCTACAGTTACTGTAATAAGCGGTTGCTATTTGCAAATACTTAAGCGGGATACAATAGTGTTGAAGCTTGAGCAGGCCGGAGATGAAATAACCGGCAAATTAACAATAGACAATTATGAAAAAGATGGCAGCTCCGGCACCGTCTGGGGACGTGAGGAAGACGGCCTGATAAAACTGGTGTACTCTTTTACGTCGGAAGGAATGAAAAGTGTAATGGATGTTTATTTTAAGATGGAAAGCAACGGTCTTATTCGTGGAATTGGCGAGGTGCAAACCAAAGGGGAGAAGGCCTGGTTTGCCAACCCCGAAGAAGTACAATATCCTGTAAGCGGAAGGTTTGAAAAGATAGCTTGCGACCAGGTTCCGGCAAAGTATCGATGAAATGTTATAGTAATAAAAGACCCTATTTTTTACAACTAAAATTCATAGCTTATATTAATATGCTGCATAGAATAGCCAACTGTACAAGAGTGCGACGCCACTGAAGATCAATAAAAGAGATACGGCCGGGCACATAAAAATGCTTTGCTGAAAATAAAAAATCTATATCGCATCAAGGGCCTTTTTTATATCCCCTAAAATATCTTCCTTATGTTCAAGGCCAACAGAAATGCGGATCAGCCCGGGAGTAATTCCAACCGTTTGACGTTCTTCTTCGGTAAGCTTCGCATGTGTGGTACTGGCAGGGTGGGAGGCAATGCTTCTTGTATCGCCAAGATTAGCGGTTAATGATAACATACCTAAGCTATTAAGAAACTTTCTACCCGCATCCAATCCTCCTTTTAGTTCGAAGCAAACAATGCCGCCGCCATCCCGCATTTGTTTTTTTGCGATGGCATGTTGCGGATGAGAAAGTAGAAATGGATACTTTACCCAATTAATTTGTGGATGATTTTCCAGTGCCTGGGCCAGGTAAAAAGCATTGGAAGCATGGCGTTCCATCCGAACGTCTAATGTCTCAATGCTTTTACTTAACAACCATGCATTGAAAGGAGAGAGGGAAGGGCCGGTGCTACGACAAAATAAATAGATCTCTTTAATTAATTCTTTTTTACCCACTACTACACCACCTAAAACTCTTCCTTGTCCATCAAGCCATTTGGTAGCAGAATGTACAACCAGGTCTGCACCATATGCGATGGGTTGTTGTGCAACCGGTGTGGCAAAACAGTTGTCAACATTCAAAATAATTCCGTGCTTTTTTGCCAAGGCCGAAATGGCTTCTATATCAATTATGTCAAGGCCCGGATTGGTAGGGGTTTCAATATAAATCATCTTTGTATTGGGCCTAATCAATGCTTCCCATTCATTGGGTTTATCTACCTGCAGGTAGCTATAATCAATTCCATACTTGGGTAAATATTTTGTAATGACTGTATGCGTACTGCCGAAAACTGCATTGCACGATAAGAGGTGATCGCCATGTTTCATCAAAGCCATGAAAGAAGCGAAAATGGCGCTCATGCCCGAAGCCATTGCAAAGCCGGCTTCGGCACCTTCCAAAATGCAAAGCCTGTCAACAAACTCTTTCACGTTTGGGTTGCTAAACCGGCTGTAAATATTATCATCCGATTCATCGGCAAAAGCAGCCCGCATGTCTTCTGCATTGTCGAAGCAAAAACTGCTGGTTAAAAACAGCGGCGCCGAATGCTCCATTTCGGAAGTTCTATCTATTTGTTTACGTATAGCGTTGGTGATGGGATGTTGGCTCATGATTAAAATTTATAGTTTCAGCCATGCTGAAAGATGATGAGTGATAGCTTCTGTTTCTACTAAAAAGCCATCGTGCCCATAGACAGAATCAATAACAACAAATGTAGCTTCGGGAATGCCATCGGCAATAATTTGCTGTTCCGGCAGGGGGCATAAAATATCAGATGTAATACCGATGATCAGTGCCTTTGCCTTAATTGTACTCAAAACCGCTACCAAGTCTTCGCGTCCTCTTGCAAGGTTGTGTGTATCCATTGCTTTGGTAAGTGTCCAATAACTGTGTGCGGAGAAACGATCTGCTAATTTGTTGCCCTGGTATTTTATGTAAGACGCCGCCTTAAAATCATCAAGCTTATTGGGATTATTATCCGACTGCATTTGAATGAACGTTTCATAGCTCCTGTACGTAATCATTCCGATGGCCCGGGCTATTTTCAAACCTTCATTTCCGCTTTTAGCCTGTTCATCTTTCCAGCTGCTATCCAGTTCGATAGCCATGCGTTGGGCTGTATGGATGGCAATGCCCCAAGGGCTTTCTTTAGCCGAAGTGGTTAGCAGAAAAAGATTGCTTACCAATTGCGGTTGCATAACACACCATTCCAGGGCCTGGTAGCCACCCATGCTTCCCCCGACTAATAAATGAATTTTTTGAATGCGTAAATGCTGGCGAAGCAGGTCGTGAACCTGCACCATATCCCTGATAGTAACAGCAGGGAAATTTGTGTAAAAAGGATGGCCGGTTTCGGGATTTGTACTTGATGGCCCCGTAGTACCATAGCAAGAACCCAAAATATTATCGCAAATAATAAAATAGTCGTTGGTATCGAATGCCAGCCCTTCTCCAATTAAATTCTTCCACCATTCCTGTGCTGCCGAATTTGCTGTGAGAGCATGACAGATCCAAATGACATTATCTCCTTTTTCATTGAGTTTACCCCAGGTATGGTAGGCTATTTCAAGCTCAGGTAATTCTTTGCCGCTTTCTAAAATCAATGAATTTTTGTGATGATAAACCTGCATGTACGATAGTGACTTGGGAAACGGTAAAGTTATTGGAAATGCTATGGTATTTGTTGTGGCAAAACCCCTTAAATAAAAAGTTGCTTATGAAGAGAAAGACCTCCAAAACAATAAATCTGTAAATTTTTTAAAAGAGTTTTGGCGTGTTTTACCGCATCTCCTATTTTTGCACTCCTCCAAAGGCTGCGTAGCTCAATTGAATAGAGCATCTGACTACGGATCAGAAGGTTTCAGGTTTGAATCCTGACGCGGTCACAGCCACAGTAAAGGGTTTCAGAGTTATTCTTTGAAACCCTTTTTCTTTACTCCGACACAGTTCCGACACAAATCTATTTTTTAGATGGATTTTGCCGATGTTTGATTTTGTAAATTAAATCGGAAATGGAACTTAAAATACCGGCGATTGATAACATTACTGAAGCTGCAAAAGATTTCTTACAGAAAGTAATTACCCCACCTTTAGAAGAATTAGGATTGTTATTAACCGATCAGGTCAAACTCTGGAGGTTTAAAAATCAGGTTACTATTTTAATTAAAGCAGAAAACCATTTGAAAGCAAAAGGACTTAAAATAAGAAAGGTTTCGCTAAAGGTATTAACTCCAATGCTTGAATACGGCTCATTAGAGGAGGATGAGACCTTACAGGACAAATGGGCTGCATTATTAGCGAATACTGCAAAGGAGGGGAGTAAAATTGATTCTACTCTTTACTCTCATATTCTTTCTCAATTATCAAATAAGGATGCTGAAGTTTTTGGGTTCATTTATGACCTTTCTACAGAAACACAAATAGGTAATCATGGTAATGCAACATTTTCAATTACTATTAGAAAGCATTACTCCTTTGGGCAAGAAAGTATTACCAATATCCATAAGGATTCCTTTATCTCTATTGATAATTTGCTACGGCTTAGATTATTGAAAGAAGTTAACCTGAGTACATTTCAAGAAGGTGAACTTATGCAGTTAACTGATCTTGGATTTCATTTTATGTCTGCTGTAAAATTTAGGTAGATGCAAGAGGTTCAAAGTTGCTGCCCCTTACACGTTTGCCCTTAAAAAAAGAAGCCTCTGTAGAGAACAGATGCCGGTAACAAAAACGAAAAACTATCCTTCATAAGAATAATCTAAGTTACTGCAATGGATATATATTTGTGGTTATATTCGTCCTTATGGAAGGTGGCAGTTTTACCAGAAGCATTTATTCAAACAGCGGAACGCTACTGGCCTTTTTATTTACTCCAATCCGTACCACAAATGGCAAACAGTACTACATAGTAGTTATAGATGATTTCTTGCGCAAACATGATTTTTGGATGAAAAGGCAAAACGGCAATTGGCGAATTGTTCAAAAAGAAAGTACACCTGTATGGATTATTGAAATAGAAAGCAAACTGGACATAACTATTACAGAGGCGACATAATTTATAGTATTGGCTATGCAAATCGGGTTGAACAAAAATGTTCCTTCCCCCTATCTTTAATCAAACAAACTTGCTATGAATAAAGACGGCCCTATTATAGTGATTGAAGACGATTTGGATGATCTGGAGGTTTTAGACGATGTGTTTAAGCAACTGGCTTATCCCAATCAGGTCATTTATTTCAAGGATGGTACTACGGCACTGGATTATTTGATTAACTCAAAGGATAGCCCCTTTCTTATTCTTTCCGACATCAACCTGCCTAAGTTAAACGGATTTGAACTAAGGGATATGGTTCACAATAATGAAAAGCTAAGACTGAAGTGCATCCCCTATTTATTTTTTACAACCTCTGTTCAGCAATCGCAGGTAATTGATGCGTACTCCAAATCAGTGCAGGGTTTCTTTACCAAGCCAAGTAGCTTTTCAGAGATCATGCGGGTGATAAAAAATATAGTTGAATACTGGAAGGATTGCCATTCCCCCAACGTTATCGTGTAGCTTCCTTTGTTGCCACTTCCCTGACGTGATACACGTCGTGAAAACCTGACTATATTCGGAGATAACTAATTGAAGTATGAATCTTGAAATATCCTCATTGCTATCTTCTTGCGTTACGCTACTTGCTGCCTTTATCTACTTTTTGACATATCGTTTTCAAAATCGTAAAATTGAATTATTACAAAGCTCAATTGACAGTCAAAGCAAAATCATTACAGACTTTGAAAAATATAAATCCCTTTTTGACATCTCTGACTTTGAAAAAAGACTTGAACTTAAGTTAGACAATCAAAAAATGGAATTAGGTAAATCCTTTCAAATCCAAAACCAAAAATCAATTGAGGCGGCTTTAGAAAAATATTCTGAGCATGTTTTCCGATCTTCACAAGAAGCGTTAGGTGGCTGGGAAGAGTTAATAAATATAGCGAACAGCATTACACTTCTAAAGTATCCAGATAAGAATAAAAAAGCAGAAAGGGACGCTTTTATTTTAAAAAACTATCCAAAAAATGCAGACTTTATGATACGCTTTTTAGACGACAGTTTTGATGGGAAAATTCATCCAAACGGCCAGAAGAAATAGCCTTTATTTGTCGCTCCTAAAATTAATTATAGTGAAGAATATTAAATTAATGATTAAAAGAAAAGGTGCTGACAATTATTTCTCACATGAGCCAATTGAATTTTATGAAATACCTCGTATGGGTGAATATATTGGTTTAGACTTGGATAAAATAAGTCACATAGTCAAAATTGTTGCTATAGTTCACCCCATTCAGAATTTTGAAAACACCTACACCATTGATGTGTATGCAAATGAATTAGGTACTGAAGGTGAATTTCTTACTTCCATTAAATCACTATAGGGAGTAATCCTTTGTTGAAGCAAATGTCTAAATAATGAGTAATCAAATCCAAATTGAAGGTTATCAATAATATCAATAACAGTTTGGTATTGTTTTAAACTAACTGACGTTCCTGTTAAATTTGGTAAACTACCGTCTATTATTTTTTCTATTAACTCTTTAAAAATTTTCTCTGTCATTCTTATTTATATTGTTGCAATCTTATTCTTTCATGGTTATCTATCTATAAATCCCACAGTAGATAGAATTTCATCTGTTCTTTCTTTAAATTTCAACACCTGAGCTTTATTCAAAATCGGCATTTTACCTAATGTAGTAGTAACGGTTGTTTCCCCCACCTCAGTTATAAAATCATCAAACAGCGTTTTCAGCTTTTGGCCTAATACAAAGTTTTCCTTACCGTCATTTATAATATAGCTTTCCGTATCCAGCTTTTCCTCAGCACTCATTATATGCCTTCCTGTAGGGGTGTGTTCCTCAAATGTTAACTCATTTTCATCATCTCTGTTTTGGGTAATAAACAGAAGGCTGTCAAATTGCTTCAGGGTGGTTTTATTAAGGGAAGTAATGTTACAATCACCATCTACGTTGATGTTTATTTTTCCCGATTCATCTTCACTTTTTACGTTGATAGAGATTTCGCCGTTAACTGCGCTTATTACGTTTAAGGTTAAAAACTTATCCTGTGGAGAGCCGGAAATTTCCACAATATTTCCGTTTAACTCTCTTTTGAATGTAAACTGGTTCTCCTGTAAATCACTCACCTCATCCCCTTTGAAATATATGCCGGTAATGATTGGCCTGTTCTCAATTGGATTGATTACAAAACAAACTGCACTGCCATACTGCTTTTTATCTAAGGGGAACTTTACAAAGTTTAGAGAGTATTGATCTATAGGTATCCTATTGGTATAGCCATTGAACTCAGAATATATGGAAACTGTTTTGGTCTTGTAACATTCTCTAATGTATTGCTCTCTGGTAACATCTGAAGGGATGATAACGTATGCAATACCTGCTGTAAACATTTTACCTTCATCTGATCTTACGCCTAAATTGTAACTATTTTCTTCCATTATTTTTTCTTAGTTGATATAACGATTTCTGACAATTTACCTCCTCTTGTAGAGGAATTATTATTTGTTCCGGCTTGGTCGCTGTTATAGGTTTGCCTTGATACTTCCTTTCTGTTATATTCTGGACTGAATTGCAGGTTTTTTAGAAAGAAGTTGAAAGTGTAAGGGTTGACTTTGAAATTATTGAAAATGGCATCTTTATCTACCTCTTGAACGTCTTTAAATTTCTTTATCTCTTTAGTAATATTTCTGGTAATAGTTTTTGTTCCACTGTTTTTGTTATCACTGTCTATTTTAATTTGAAAGTGAACCCTATCTACATAGTTTCCAAATTGCCCTATATTCCTTTCATCACCCCATTGAAAGCCCATAGATTTAGCTAAAGCTGGAACGCCGGTTGCTACCCACTCAGCAACAGAAGATTTTTTAAATACCTGTTTGCCTGTCTTAATGTTTCTTACATTAATTACATATTCACCGTTTTCAAATTGGTTAATACTGCCTTTCCGTATTGACCATTTTTTATCCTCATCCAGTTCAGCTACTCCGTAAAATGATTTATAAAGGAACACAGGAAGGCTCGCCCGGCCATGGCTATCCCGTGCTCACTTGCACTAACGTAATTTTATCCGTTCTTTAGGCCTAAATCCAATGCGATGACTCAACCGAAATTTTTCTTTTGGTATCGGTCGGGCTGTTAGTATTTCTCCCATCACCAGTATCCTCTACTATGAAAATCTTCCTTTTCAAAAGCCGCCATATTATTTTATCGGTAGCAGCACTTGGCCTTTTTGTTTTAGCCCTGATATGGGTAAGTTACTTTCGTCAGACCTCTTTTGATAGAAAGGACGCCATCCGGTTTGCCATCGAAAAAAATTCCAGTCTGGCCGTAGCATTGGAACAATGTGCCATCAGCACACTGCGCCAGGCGGATGCGGTGTTACAACTTGTGCGGAACGAATATGCCCGTGAAGGCGCCCGCTTAAAGCTGGTAAGGGTTTTATCTACAACCGGAATGAAGCATGATATTGCCGGAGGCGTTTCGATCATCGATACCCATGGCAGGCTGGTAATGGCTGACAGTAGTTTTCCCGCCCTGGCGGTGCACGATTTTTCGGGTGCAGCCTATTTTGTTTTTCATTCAAAACACCGCATTGACTCCTTACTAATTTGTAGACCAATGGTATCACCGGCGACTGGAAAATCGGTAATTGTGGTCAGCCGAAGGCTCACTGATTCACGAGGAAAGTTTGGAGGCGTGGTTACGCTGCAAATTGAACCTTCCAGCTTCACTTCTTTTTACGCGCAGGCAAAGCTTTTGCCTAATGATATTATATCGCTCGTTGCACCTGATGGTATCTCCTACGCAAGAAGAACCGGCAGCAGAGAAAGTTCCGGTGAAGACATACATAAAAGCCCTTTGTTCTTCCATGTGGTCCATAATCCTGATAGCTTCTATTTTGCTCCGGACGCGATCCGGCAGATTCCGTCCTGGTTCAGCTACCGTAAGCTGGAAGAGTATCCTCTTATCGCTATTGTGGGCAGTGCTGAAAACGAGATTCTTGCGGGCTACACGAACAGCCAGTTCAGATTTTTAACGCCACGGATCATCATCTCTATACTGATTATTCTTTTTTCTGTTTCAATGACACTGATCTTACTACATCGCCGACGATCATCGGACCTGCTCCAGGAGGAGAAAGAGCGATATGAGTTGCTTTTGACTCAACAGATGATTGCTGTGCAGGAACGGGAGCGGGCATGGATCGGCAGGGAGATGCATGATAATGTGGGCCAGGTTCTTACAACGGTAAAGCTTTATCTTGAAATCGCTTCCCAGCAAGAGACCAATCCACTGATCCCTCGAAGCATGCATTTGGTCAATAGTTCAATTAAAGAAATCCGGGACCTTTCACATCGGCTATCAGCCCCTACACTCGGGACGCATTCGTTAATTGATTCCATCAATGCATTGATTGAAACGGTCCAATTTTCAACGACCCTTTTATTTCAATTTGATCACCAAGGATTCAGTGTGCCGCTGGTAATGAGCCAGCAACTCGCATTTTACCGCATCTTACAGGAACAGTTGAATAACATCATAAAACATGCAGAAGCCACCAACGTCCACATTTCACTTATTCAGGACGGTGAGGACGTTCAGCTTATGGTAAAGGACAACGGCAAAGGGTTTGACAACACCTTAAAATCAAGCGGGATGGGACTTAATAATATGATCAGTCGTGCGAAGGTCTTTGGTGGTACCGTGCTGATAAAAACAGCCCTGCAAAAAGGATGTTTGCTGAGCGTTACGATTCCTATTGTGGCCTCAATGGAAAAGCAACCTGTATAACTAAAGGGTCTGAATCGTGTGCATTTCCAACCAGCACTAACGTGCCCCACATTGGTGCAGATCTGTTGCATCACCTTCCGGGAAAGTACAATTGGTAAGTCCTTCGGCCTCAACCCTAATATTCCCTGCCACCACAAGGTTGGTTGCTATATCAACACCTAAAACATTAGCTCCCAATTTTGATGCAGCGATGGCAGTGGTGCCGTCGCCGCAACCAAGGTCAAGGATAGTAAGCCCTTTGTGATTCCCAATTTAGCACGTTCAGTGGCCAAAAGCATTTGAAGGTGGTTATGTAAGCAGACACAATGAAATAAGAGCATATTTGACGAGACAATGGTCAGAAATAAATCCAACAGTTGAACCAATCGGATTTAACCAAAGACCAAACGGAACATTCGAAGTAACGGTTCACCAGATTGTAAAAGACTTACAAGGAAATTTAATCTTTGACGGTAAGGTAAAACACATTTACACATTAGAGGACGACTTGTTAAGAAGAATGGATATAGAAATTGAAGATATAAACTAACCCACAGATAATAATCCTTAAAGGCTTATCAGAAGAGAAGCTGAATAACATTACCGCATTTATTTGTAACGATTTTTTGGCATCCGGATTTAGCAATCATGCATAAAAATGCCGGTCAAGGTTTAAGTGACCGGCTACAATTTTATAAAAAAATTTAGAAGAATTATCTCTACTAATTAAATTGTTTGCTGAAATACTCTGACAAATTTTCATCACTCATCTTATTGGCAGTGCTTTCTTTAGCAGAGATATTTTTGTATTGAG
>JAQBNG010000118.1 GCA_028288675.1 Flavisolibacter sp.
AATTGCACGAATGGCTATGGAGCAAATAATAGGATTTATTAAAAAGAGTTGATGAGTGCATGCTACTTAAAAAGAAGCACCAGGCTAACACCTGTGGTTCCAGCAAACTGGCTGGGGCCTAACTTAAACCGAAGGCTTAAATCAGGGCTTACGTCAAATGCTTTCAGGTGACCGTCTACAGTGGCATCTACTACATTAAGCCCCCAAAAAATCAGAAAAAATAAAACGGAATAGTCAACGTTTCTTCGAAAATCATCCCTGTAAAAACGAAGTGAATTAATATCCAAAGGAAGCAGGTTCGCTTTTATCTTTTTATAATCTGATGAGTCGCGAAAAGGCCCTGGACCGGGGTTTACGGGATTAGGCTCAGGTAACGCCGCTTTGTATTTTGCGTTATAGGCAAAACGGATCTCCTTGTAATTTTTTAAGTTGTATATAAAGATACCGCCGGTAATTCCTAAGGCTCCATATACGATTGGGATTTTCCAATACTTTTTATTATACGCCTGTCCCCAGCCAGGCAATACCAATGAACGAAAGGTTGCTTTTTTTGGCGAGTGTAACCGTCGTACAGAGTCAACGGCTTTTTGGTTTCGCACAGGGCCGGCAGTCCTCAGTAATGAGTCAACAGGCACTGGCTTTTTTGTTGTATCATTTTGCGCTTTACTTGTAAGAAACAAAAAAAGGCTAAAGAAAATGGAGAGAATATATCGTGAAGTTTTAATCAATTGTAACGTTCATTAAATCCAGCAATTTATTCATTTCTTCCAGCGAGAAGTATTCAAATGTTACAGCGCCGCTTCCATCCTTGCTATGCCTTAGTTTTACTTTCGTACCAAAATGCGAGGAAAGCTTGTCTTCAACTTTTTTATAAGCCGGCGGCAATGTTTCTATATTTTTCCGGTCTTCTTTTTCTTTGTAGATATTGCGTACTAAAGTTTCAGTCTGCCGAACAGAAAGCCCTTTGGTTTTTATTTCATCAAAAATATATAGCTGCTTGTCAATAGTATCAACGTTAATAAGAGCTCTTGCATGGCCCATACTGATCTCGCCATTGCGCACCGCAATTTGAATATCCGGCGGAAGCCGCAATAACCTTATATAATTGGTTACCGTGCTGCGGTCTTTGCCCATACGTTCGGCCACCTGCTCCTGCGTATGATTTAATTCGTCCATCATACGCTTATAACTCAATGCTATTTCCATGGCATTTAAATCTTCCCGCTGAAGATTTTCAAGCAAGGCAAGTTCCAACAGTTCATGATCATTCGCCTGGCGTATAAATGCGGGAATATCTTTTAGCCCAGCCAGCTTGGAAGCCCTCCATCGTCTTTCACCTGAAATTAATTGGTATTTATTTCCATGAAGTTTAGAAACAGTAATGGGCTGAATAATATCATGGAGCTTTATGGATTGAGCCAACTCCTGCAAAGCTGTTTCATCAAAATCTTTACGCGGTTGTTTTGGATTGGTCTCGATGTTTTCAAGGGGCAACCGTAGCACACCTGTCGCTGCTTCCACGGCCTGCGGCTTTAAAGAGCCTTCCGTATTTTTTAGATCGTTATTGATGTTTTGTAAAAGGGAGCGGATACCTTTTCCGAGAGCATCTTTATTTTGTTTAGGTGCGGTCATGAAATTTCAGATTTCAGATTTCAGATTTCAGATTTTCTGAAAAATGAACAGTATGATAAAAAAATTGATTTTAGAAACTAAAATCTACAATCGCAAATCTACAATTCTAAGGTTCTTTCTTCCTGTGCCAGTTTCGTTAAATTATTTTTCTGTAGAATTTCTTTAGCGAGGTTCAAATAGTTCATGGCGCCCTTGCTGTTGGCATCGTATAAAATGACGGGCTTACCAAAACTTGGCGCTTCGCTCAATTTTGAATTCCGATGAATGATAGTGGTGAAAACGAGGTCTTCAAAATGGCGGCGTACTTCAGCTACTACCTGGTTACATAAACGTAAGCGGCCATCATACATGGTCATTAAAATGCCTTCGATTTGTAAAGAGGTATTGAGGCGGCTTTGAACGATTTTAATAGTATTGAGAAGCTTGCCTAATCCCTCCAGTGCAAAAAATTCGCACTGCACAGGAACGATAACCGCATCGGCGCCTGTGAGGGCATTAACTGTTATTAAACCCAAAGAAGGGGAGCAGTCAATAATAATGAAATCATAATCTGGCCGCAATGTTTCAAGTATACCTTTTAAAACCCCTTCCCGGTTTGGGTAGTTGATCATTTCAATTTCTGCTCCCACTAAATCTATATGCGAAGGAATCAAGTCGAGGTAAGGAATATCAGTCTTCAACACAACGTCTTTTGCTTCCGCGTTATTTACCATGCAATCGTATAGGCTTTGTGTCACGTTGTGTAAGTCGAAGCCCACACCGGTTGTACTATTCGCCTGCGGGTCGGCATCTACCAACAACGTTTTATATTCCAGCACGGCAAAACTCGCCGCAAGGTTTATTGCTGATGTGGTTTTTCCAACACCGCCTTTTTGATTAGCAACTCCGATAATTCTGGCCATAAGGTTTTGCTTAAGAATATATTTTTTTTCAGTTATTTATCGCCAAAACTATTCCTGGCCTGTTCTATAATAATAGGTATGTCGTAAGCTAACGGATTGTTTATATGAAAAATAAAAACAGCTTCCACTTTGATGTCTTTTGTTAAATTGACTATTACTAAATAGCCGGTACCAATAATGGAATTTTCTTTCTCTTGCCTTCATTCTCCCATCAGAAGGGTCGCAAATGTAAAATAATATACGACGGTCATCAACTTCAAAAAAATGGTATAAAATTTCTGCAATTGTAATACCTACTGGCAGATCAAAACGGTTAAATGGTCCAGGATCGGTTTGCACTATATCAACACGAAAAAGGAAGTCTTTCAGTAAGTTATTCTCGAAATATTCACCGGAGGGAACAAGAGAAACAGCATACGCAGAGCCGAAAGCCGTGTAAAATTCAAAGCCATTTCCTGATGGATGGAATTTATAACCGGCGTTCAATTTTCTTATATTGTTTTTCTTTTCTTTCCAAAAATGTTTCAATTACCCGCTTTCGGTTCTGTCTTGCATCATGCAATAACCTAAAAATCACTTGCTCCAATTAGGAACCTTCTTCAGTGTTTACTGTAATTCTGATTTCATTGTTTTTCATAATTCAAATTTACTAAAAGCTATTGAAGGCCTAAACTTCCAATGATAGCAAATGCACGCAAAAATACAGGTATTGGCGGCACAAAGCCCGGTGTTAAAGATTATAGCTCACCCATATTAATCCTTTGGTCCCTACCATAAATTTGCACCTTATGCGCAGTTCCCCTTTTTGGTTATTGATGGCCGGGTTAATGATTTTACTGGATATATATTTTTTCCAGGTTGTAAAGTTCCTTACCTCTTCGGCACTTCCGCGTAACCGAACCATTATACACACATCGTATTGGATTTTTTCTATTGCAGTTATAGCACTTCTTTTTTTATTGCCTTACCTGAATTTAGATAACCTTCATAAAGGCTTGCGTAGTACGGTTTTCGCTGTTTTAGTAGGTTTGTTTTTGCTTAAGCTGTTTGCAGCAATTTTCTTTTTGATAGATGATATAAGACGGGGCATTCAGTGGCTTTGGGGAAAATTGTTTTTTGCTAATGCAGATGTCGGTGACACGCAAAGCAGTCCTCGCATAAGCCGTTCGCTCTTCCTGAGTTGGATGGGCATTGCAGTTGGTGGTGGCTTGTTCAGCACTTTACTTTATGGCTTCACTAATAAATATAATTACAAAGTAAAACGCATACCACTACAGTTTCCCAACCTGCCTGCCGCTTTTAAAGGATTAAAAATTGTTCAAATTTCAGATATACATTCAGGCAGCTTCAATAACGTGGCTGCGGTGCAAAAAGGTGTTGAAAAAATACTTTCTTTAAAACCCGACCTGATTTTATTTACCGGCGACCTGGTTAACAACAAGCACGATGAAATGTTGCCCTATATGGAAGTGTTTGATAAACTACAAGCGCCGCTGGGTGTATATTCTATTTTTGGCAATCATGATTATGGTGATTATGTGGCGTGGGATAGTCCAGAACAAAAAATTCAAAACCTGGAAAACTTAAAACAGGTCCATAAAAAACTAGGTTGGCGTTTATTATTAGATGAGCATTTGCCTATTGAAAAAGAAGGGGAACAAATCGCTTTGATAGGCATTCAAAACTGGAGTGCTTTAAGTAATTTCCCTAAGTATGGCAACCTTTCAAAAGCGTATGCAGGCGCTGAAAAATATCCCTTTAAAATTTTAATGAGCCACGATCCTACGCATTGGGATGCAGAAGTGAGACCCAAATTCGGTGATATAGATCTCACGCTGTCGGGCCATACGCACGGCTTCCAGTTTGGAGTTGAAATTCCGGGGTTTCGATGGAGCCCTGTACAATATGTTTATCGCCAATGGGCCGGTTTGTATAAGGAAGGCTCACAGGTTATTAATGTAAACCGTGGCTATGGCTTTATTGGTTACCCCGGCAGGGTTGGCGTTCTTCCCGAGATAACCTTGCTTGAGTTGAGCTAATCATTTACCTACGATTAAACTTTATCCTAACTTGGCCTGTCTATCGGCTTTACTAGTACTGCCACAAAACCAAAATCGTACTAATGCTTCTACGGTTTTCTTTTACGATAATAAGCTTTTGTTTTATAAACTTTTGTTCTGCACAAAAGGACAAACCACCTCTCCCCATTGACACTGCATTTACCGATTATGATGAACTTTTTTCTGAGCTGGATGCCTTGATTGACTCCCTTACTGAACCACGAAGTTTTACTCTTGTCAATGTTGGACTCGGAAGTGGTTTTTTTACTTATGATTCTAAATCGGGCACAGCAACTTCTACAAGACGGCGCTTTACATATGCTCCGGCCATAGGCTATTATGATAAAACCGGGTTTGGTATTGGTGCAGCCGCGGCGTTGGTTAATGATGGCGCCGGTATCAATCCTTATCAATTCTCGGTTACAGGCGCTTATGATTTTCAACAGAATAAATCTTTCATAGCGGGAATTTCGCTTTCACATTACTTCACTAAAGAGGCTTTACCTTTTTATACATCTCCCTTGCAAAACGAAGCTTACGGCTATTTTACGTATCGAAAGCTGTGGTTCAAGCCATCTGTCGGACTTGGCTATGGCTGGGGCAGCAGAAATGATTTGGAAGAGCGGGAGGAGAGGATTCAAAATATACAATTAGCACAGAACGGTTTTACACGGATAAACACAGAGGAAAATGTTGTTGACTTTAACCTGGCTATATCTATTCGCCACGATTTTTATTTTATAAACGCCTTATCTAAAAATGATTATGTGCGCATTACCCCGCAAGTTTCGTTTGTAAGTGGTACACAGCAGTTTGGATTTAATCAAACAAGTAATACGTATGCAACGATAAAGCGTTCCGGAAGAAATATTTTAGTCAGCACTGAAAATATCGCTCTTGATAACAATCTTTATTTTCAACCAGTATCATTTACCATATTCTTGAAAACAGAATATTCGACAGGTAAATTTTTTCTTCAGCCACAGCTTTTATTTGATTACTATTTCCCCGCTGCTAAAAACAACTTCACAACTTCGTTTGTTGTAAACACAGGTTTTGTTTTTTAAAGATTGAAGATTAGTTAACAACTCCCGGCATTAATGTTGAAAATTTTACCTGAACAAAATTATGTTTATGAAAATCAAATTATCAGCCCTCATCGTTTTTGTTTTTTTAGCGCATGCCTCCATAGCCCAGTTTAGTTTAGGCGTTAAAGCAGGTGCCAACATTTTTAAAGTAGACGGCAGATCGTTTAAAGATGAATTCAAGTATGGTTATCATCTTGGAGGATTCGTTAATATCGGTGTCGGTGGCCGTTTTAGCATTCAGCCTGAAGTTTTATTTAATCAGTATCAAACAAAAACCGACACTAGTTTCAAGAACATTTATCAGAATGCGTTGAGCGGAGCTAATAACGTTAAGCTGAACTATTTATCTATTCCGCTGATTCTGAATTACAAATTGGGTTCCTTACTTTCCTTGCAAGCGGGGCCAATGGTTAGCATATTGATGGACCAGGATAAGAACCTGTTGCAGAATGGACAAGAGGCTTTTAAGAAAGGCGAATTCTCTATGCTGGGTGGTGCGCAAATTGGTTTAGGAAAAATAAAACTTACCGGACGTTATGTGGTCGGTTTGAATAACATCAATGATATCGATGATAAAAATAAATGGAATAATGAAGGCTTTCAATTGTCAGTTGGCTTAGCCTTATAAGAACTTTTTCTATATATAACGAAGCTGCCTTGTTATACAGGGCAGCTTTTTTTATGATCATTATTGGCCAGGCTAGTCGTGTAACAATGATGTAGTTAGAAAGGTAAGCGTTATATGAATTAATGAATTGGTATATGTATCCACTCTATTTGAACTGCACTCTTTTGAAGTATGCCTTTTTAACTGTCAGCAAATAAAAAAAGCCTTCCTGGTATCGGAAGGCTTTTTAATGGTAGTGTTTTGTTGTCTATAGCTTTTGCAGTTTGATATTTCTATCTGCGCCAGATCCTGTTACCTGGATGTAATAAGTTCCTTGTGCAAATGCTGCCATATTAATTTCAAAGATGCTCAGGCGATTTTTCTGCACTTGTATTTGGTTAGATTGAAGTGTGCGGCCTGCATTGTCAATCAGTCGCCATTGCATAGTTCCATTCATACCTGGTGTTATGCGAACCTGCGCAACATTACTTACCGGGTTAGGTGAGATGCTAACGATAGTATTTCTATCCAGTATTGAAATACTTATCACGTTTGAATACTTAGAAACATTATTGGCATCAACCGACTTTAACCGATAGTAAACAACATCAGCGTTCAGGGTAAGAACATCTTTATCAGGGAATGAATAGTTCGTTTTGCTATTGCTTTTACCTGCGGCCTTCTTATTACCAATAGCCGAAAATGTAACTCCGTCTAAACTTCTCTCAACTATAAAGTGTGATGTATTGACTTCATTCTCAGTTGTCCATTTTAATAACGTTGCATTTCCAATTAATGAACCATTAAATGTCAACAAATCCATTGGCAAAATAAAGACTCCGTTATTAGCCAGGTAAAAGGACGCGGAATTAGTAATATTGATACTATTAGCCTGAAGTACATAGCCTCCGCCATGAGCCTTAGCAACACTGGGCACCAGTGCAGCCATGGCACCAACTGGATAGCTACGGCAGGCATCTGTATTCTGAAAGATTCTTACATCGCCAATAACACTTCCGACGGTTGGTTTCCAGGTGTCAAATTCAGCTTGCGTAATATATAGCCTGATTTTTATGCCTGTTGCATTAGTTGTGGGATCAATAAAGAAGTTGCGACCTGCAAAGCGCCTTCCACCTGTTAAGCGGGCAGTTGAAGCAGTGTAAAATGAAGACTGTATCGCTCCCAGGTTCTGACCATTTGCAAAAATCTCAGCCATAATATTTCCGTCCGGGCCTGTAATGGGCACCCACACGTTATTGTTGCTTGCATCGATAGTTACGCCTGTTCCGGTACTGCAACTGTTGGCAGCGCCGCTAGTGACTGGCATAGCTGCAGGTATAGAACTCTCTCCGGCATTATCAACATATCCAAGGAAGGTATATTTCTGCACACAACCGTTACATGCCGATACCCTTGGATTGGCCGCGCTTGGCCCTGACGTGGTTTCGGATTTATCCATGACCAAAAAAATGTCTTTACCGTTAGGCGCAATAGCCATATCCCTGAAACGATTTTTGCTGCCGAAATAACTTAGTGTATCGTAGCCATCAATAGGCAGCACATCTTCCGCAGCAGCGTCTATTTTGAAACGCAGCATACGCCCCCATTTCAAAGAGGCCAATACTAAAGAATTTTTCCAACCGGGTATCAGGGTATGTGTATAAGCATCCATACCCGACCAGCCTTCGGAAGGCCATGCTCCATTACCGATGCCGGTGTTCTTATCTCCATCATTCTCCAACGTCCAAATGTTATTGATATCGGCCTGCGTAGAGGGATAACCAGAGTACAATGGCGTTTTGTAGTTAGGTATCAGCACTGAATCCCCGGCTTCATCGCTGATGAGTGGTAGGCTGGTAGGATGATTAGTGGGAGTGGCATCATTGCTATTCCCATTCCTATGCCCGGCTTTGGAACCGTTGTAGTTACCATCGTAGGCGTAACCAATAACCTTTGGATGGCCATAGTTTTTCTGCCTGTCTATAACATTAATTTCGTCATCGCTGTATGGGCCATGACTACTGCCAAAGAGTTTACCACCAATATAAGCAAACCCCTGGTTGTTTCGAATGCCTAAACTCCATACAGCATTCCGGGCAGATGGTGCTACAGGATTGGCATTGAAAGGATTATCGCTCGGTATCCATTGGTCATTTACAGGGTCAGTTAGTACTGGTTCAAGATTGAACCGAAGAATTTTTCCTTCGTACACATCAAGTGTTTGTGCATTGTTAGGCCTTTGAGCATTTCCGAATTGACCCGCTCCCATATCTCCAGCCGCATAAAATAGGTAGTTGGTACTGCCTACAGGTGCAATGATCATTCGCTGCGAATTGTGGTCACCACTACCGGGCAAGGTATTGCAAATAGTCACGGGGCTTTCCAGTTTATCAGTTGAAGTATTGTAGGTAAACCGCACAATACGATTGGTAAAAAACACCCCGGCGCTATTGGCGGCGGTGCTGTTGTAACTATGCACGTAAGAGAGATAAACGTATTTTTTATTAGCCCAATCCGGGTGAAGCGCTAATCCTGCCAGCCCTCCCTGCGGATTATTTGTGCTGATATTAAATGTCCTGTTATAAGCCGTATGCTCGGGACCAGTCAAATAGCCGGTACCGGTACCTGTGTTGCTAAGATCTAAAATTGTAGTTCTGGCCCCGCTGTTGGGGTCAATACGATAAACACGATAGCCCTTCGCTTCGGTTACCCATAAAAAATTATCGGGGCCGTACGTAATTTCCCATGGGTCGTCAATAAGGTTTGTACCTGACAGTGTTGTGGGCATGAATACTTCCCCCATGCGACTTCCTGTTATAGGTGCAGGGTTAGTTATACAAATGTCGAAATTGCCAGTGGTTGTCGGCGTTGCGGATGCATCAGCAGTAAGCGCATAAATACGTATGTAATAATCGGTAGCAATGCTAAGGCCTGAAGCGGTAAGGCTGGTGCCGCTACAAGTAATGGAATTGGCCGCACCGCAAGCTGTAAATAGCCCAAGCTTTGGTTTGTGTCCACTGAATGTGCTGCCAATGTTAGATAGTGTAATAGTTGGGTTGGTGGAGGTGGCGGTGAACTTGTACCAAACATCATATCGAACCGTACCCGAGCAGGCGCCTGTGAAATCTGGTGTTGCACCCAACACGGACCGATTGGTAAGACAGCCGGATAATAATGTAGCGCTACTGCAAGTGTTGCTTTGCGCAAAAACGGAGAGGAAAGGAAAAAGAAACAGGCATAGTAAAAACAATATGCCAAACTGCAGTTCTTTCATGTAACGGATATATTGGATACGGCGAAAGTAGCGAAGCCAACTCCAGACTGCAAGAGGTATTTCACTATTTTCAAACGGAAAAACACGCAGGAAAAACGATAGTTAAAGCGGTCATTATTCCGTTTACGCCTAAAATAGTAGCCAAATTTTTAATCTTGTATTAAGGATGATGGTTTTATTATGCGTTAAGTTCTTTTAAAATTTGAATGTTTTATATTTTACCCTATAAGAATGATTGTACACACTATAGCAGTAACATTTTTGGAGTTGCTTATAGTTGTTATTTTATATGACTTAAATTTTAATTTAGGAAAAGCGTAAGTGTTTTTTTTTAAAAAATAAGTATAAACTCTTGCATAAGATATTTTTTATTTTAATTTTACACTCAAATCCTAATACCTTTTGAAGATGTGTAATAAGCTTCTCTCTAAAACTTTCCACATCTTTATCTCGTAAGTAGAATTTCCAAAGCCAAATGCTTTGTTTAATATCCTGTATTAAAAACTGAACCCCGTCTTATGAAAAAACTTTTACTTGCACTCCTGTTGGTTTGCTGTTACCCTACCTACATGCTGTATGCACAATGTAGCGGGCAAACCAAATGCACCATCAACTGGGACTACCTTAAATTTTTTCCATCTGCTGGGTTGGGTACTTACACTACACTTGCCCATTCTCAAACCCAGAACTTTGCTTTCGGTACACAAAAAATGACATTGACCCATAATTATACAGGGAGCAATGCTTTAGGAGAAGACGCATTAAATACAGCAGAATTGGGATCCTTCGGTACAGGTGCTGATATTCATTTTATTGGCAATGGTACAATTACCTACACTTTTCAAAACCCGGTTGACAGCATACGTTTTTCAATTTATGATATTGACCGCAGCCAAAGGATGACTATAAGTGCTACCGGTGCAAAAGTTAACTTGGCAAGTCTTAGCGGAAGTATTTTAAGTTTAACTGCAAATAACACAAGTTCTGCCAAAGCTACTGCATCAACCGGCACTGTTGATAATACTGATGATAATGGAACGTTGAATGTATTAATAACTGATGCCGTTCCAATTTCTACTTTTACTATTACGGTTACCCTTACAGGCACTAATTCCTCACCCGTTGAAACCGGAGAATTCTGGATCTCTGATCTAAGCGCCTGTTCAGCAGGTACATTCAACAGCACGTATTTCCAGGTGTCAAAACCTTTTACCAATCAAGGCGGGTATGTGGTCATTTCACGCCAGGATAGCTTTTATTATGTGAACCCGGCCACTGGTGTTTCTAAGTTTATTTTTTATGACCCGGGGCATACCAATGTAAATTCTGTTGCTTACGATCCGGTCAAGCATTTCATATATTATACCTACAGCTTAACTGGGCCGGGCTCACCTGCAACTATCAACCCGGCCAACAAAACATTGCGCCGTTATGACTATAACGTAGACACTTTTGGAATTGTAGTGAATGACATTACCACGCTTATACCCACGTTTGAACAAGGGGTTGAATCAGGTGCTGCGGCCTTCTACGATGGTTCGCTGTACCTCGGTTTAGAAGCAAAAAATACCGGGGGTTTTAAAAGCATTGTTTGGAAGGTAGACTTCAATGCCGCAGGTGCACCCATAGCAGCAAGCCAGGTATTTGGTATTGCAGGTGCTAACCATGACTGGGGTGATATTGCAGTTGCCAACGGCACCTTTTATGATTTTGATGCCTCGGCCACCAATCCCGGGTACTATCATCAAGATTTATACACCCACAATGCCACGCTCTACACAGCATCGGGAACTAACGTGCCACGGCAGGCGGCAGTTGATTGGAATAATAATTTGTTTAATCTGGGTAGCGCCAATGTAGTCAACCCGCCCGGAACCATATCGCCTTACAACTTAAACGGTACTGTTAATACCGGAGCCCAACAAACCGTTACCGAAAACGGTGTATCAACTACTGGTAGCTGGGGAGATGGCGGCGAGGCATTTAAACCAAAGGTTGATTTTGGAGATGCGCCTGCAAGTTTTGATCCGGCAACAGGTGATCCTGCTGTTCATGAAATCAGCACAAAATTACTTTTAGGTACTAATACAAATAATGAATGGTTTAGCCGCGGACAAACCGCTCTCGCCAACTCCGATAATTTTGATGATGGCGTCGTTTTAGGTAGCTTGGTAAATCCATCTGCAGGAACTTTTTTTGCGCAGGTAAAATATCTTAATAATACCGGAACCACTGCTAAAATTTGTGCCTGGGTTGATTTTAATAACAATGGTACATACGATGCCGCCGAAGGCTTGATGCAAACCAACCTGCCAAGCAGCGCCTCAACACAAACTGCCTTTTTTAACTGGACAGGAGTGGCCACATCTTTGGTTGATGGTTCCTATACCTTTTTACGGCTAAGAATTACGACCACTGCCAATACTATGACAACCTCTACTCCTAATGGGTTTTATGACATTGGAGAAGTGGAAGACCACAGGTTGGTTGTTACTTTAAATCCTTTATTAACACAATTAGTAAAATTTACTGCATCAAAAATTCAAAGTAATGTTTCGGTTGATTGGCAGGTAGCGAATGAAGAAACGCATCTTACTTATGCATTGCAACGTAGCGCTGATGCCCAAAATTGGATCAACCTAAGTTCTTTTAAGACAACGCAAAACAAAGTTGATAATCGTTATTCGTACATTGATGCTTTGCCACTAAAGGGTACCTCATATTATCGCTTAAAAATGGAACTAAATGGCACTGTGTATAGTCAAATACAAAAGATTGCAACTACCACAACTACCATTCTACTGCAACCTAATCCTGCTGCTGAGTTTATTAATTTAATACTTACGACTGAAAATGCCACTGTTTTACAACTAGTGATTCGTGATGCGGGTGGACGTATAGTACAACAAAAAAACACGGCAATTAATGCAGGAGTTACGAATTTACCTATTACCTTGTCAACCTTGTCTAATGGTCTTTATTGGGTGCAAATGCAACTAGGTAATAATCGTTTTTCAAAAAAGCTCATTATAAGTAAATAAAGAAAAAACCAATTCCAACCTCCTATGAAATTAAAACGACTAACCGCGGGGATAGCCATGCTTTTCCTACTGCCAATTTTTGGGCAAACACAAAACGCTTTGTGCAGAGTAAAACTCTTTCCACCAGAAGAGATCAACCAGCGCAATGAATTACTTTCCTTTCTCGCCATCGATCACCTCAAATTCAACACCGACAAAAGCATTGATGTTGAAATTTCACAGTCTGATTTGCAAAGGCTTAAAGCAACAAGGTATAAATACACCGTTGTTGTTCCCGACATTAGTGTCTACCTGGATTCAGTGAATAAGCTTTATTTTAAATCACTTGAATCCTCAAACAACCAGGGCCGTGTAGCCATCCAACAGGCAGGTGGATTAATTAATGACATTATTGCTACACCATCGGCTTTCCAGGTTAAAGCCACCTTTGCCGGATACTACCGTTTTTCAGAAATGGAAATAGCAATTGATGCATTGGTAGCTGCTTATCCAACTATCGCTAAAAAAACCTCTATTGGTAAAACCGCAGGCAACCGGGACTTGTGGGTTGTAAAAATTTCTGACAATATAGCTGGTGATGATGATGATGCAGAACCGGATTGTTTTTTCATGGGATTGCAACATGCCCGCGAAGCTGTTACCGGGGCCAGTATGATATTCTTTATGCAGTATTTGTGTGAACAATATAGCATCAATTCTAAAATAAAAGAACTGGTTGATAATCGGGAAATTTATATTTTACCTTGCTTTAACCCGGATGGCTGGGAATATAATTATACAAGCACAACAGGTGCCGGTGGGGGAAGCTGGAGAAAAAACCGTGACGCTAACAGCGATGGTACTACGTTTGGTACAGACCTTAACAGAAATTGGGGAGTTGACTGGGGTAATTGCTCAACGCCTATTCTGGGCACTGCCAGTAGTTGCGGTACGAGCACTATGTCGTCGGATACTTACTATGGTACCGGTCCGTTCTCGGAACTGGAAACACAAGCATTAAGAGCTTTCGCAAAGACGAAACGTTTTAAAACAGCATTTGACCAACATGCTTATGGACCTTATTATTCAATCCCCCCGGGACGTATATCATTGCACAATACTCCAACAACGGATATGTCTACCAAAGATTCTAATTTTTATATGGCGTTACCAGCCTTAATGGGTAAATACAATGGCATGCGCACAGCCAACAGTTTTGATGCCCTGGGTTATGAAGTAGCTGGCGGATTCAAAGACTGGATGTTAAATGGAGAAAATGGGGTTGCCACAAAAGATACGGTTTGGGGTTTAACCGGTGAAGGTGGAGCGGGAAATGGAAATACAGCCTTTGGTAGTATGTCTAGCTTTTGGGCGCCTGCATCCGAAATTATCAATTTATGTAAAGGGATATGCTATCAGAATTTACAGCTGGCATATGCTGCCGGGAGTTATATTGAGATAGAAGACGCTTCCGATATAGTATTGACAGCAAAAACCGGTAGCGTGTCTTTCAGGGCTACCCGTCTTGGTATTGGCAATAGTCCGGTTACAGTTAGCTTATTACCTCTTGAGAATATGACAAGCGGCGGATCAACAGTAATCTCCTCCATGTCTTACTATCAAACAGTTACTAGCTCTATTTCTTATGTTCTGCCTGACGCTATTACGAATGGTCAGCGGGTTCGGTTTATATGGAAGGTGGAAACTGACGGCATTACTTATTATGATACAGTAACGAAATTCCTTAACCCCACACCGGTGTTTTACGATGACATGGAAGGGGCTATTACAACCAATTGGAGTACTGCAACATCAGGTGTCGGGGCAAGCCCATTTCCTAGTCCAAATAATAATTATGCTAACGGAACTTGGGTATTTACAACCGGTGGTTTTAACGCTTCTAAAGCCTTATCCGAATCTGCCAGCGGCACAAACTATACAGCCACTACCAGAGGCATCGTGTTATGCAAAACCACGTTTAGCCTGAGCGACGCGACAGCTGCATATCTTACTTTTTGGACACGGCATCGCATGGAAAACTTCCGGGATAAAGTGCAGGTACAAATTTCTACTAACGGCACCAGTTGGACTGCCATAGAAGGATTAACCACCGTACAGGAGCCCGGCACTACAGATGGTTCTACGATCAATGGCCAACCGGCACTTACCGGTATAAAAGACACCTGGACCCAAGAACGGTTTGATCTCGATGCATTCAGAGGTTCTGGTGCCGTCCAACTTCGGTTTGTATTCACTTCCGACAATGATGCCAGCACTTTCAAATACGAAAAGGATGAGGGAATCTTTATTGATAATGTAAGGATTATGAAGAGCATATTTCCGTTAGTCATATTGCCCGTAAATTTTCTGTCGTTTAAAGGTGAATTATTAACCAACAAGACCGTTGACTTGAACTGGAACGTGACGGCAAATACCAAACATGATTATTATGATATAGAACGTTCTGTTGATGGAAATAATTTTCAAACCATTGGCCGTGTCACAGAGGGAAACGCCTTACAATTTATAGATGTACAGCCGGTAACTGGCAATAATTATTATCGTATTCGTCAGGTAGATAAGGATGGGCAAATGGTTTACAGCAAAATTATTTCGGTTACACTAAAGCCAAAGTTTAATTTAACCTTCTATCCAAACCCAGTAAGCAAAAAAGCAATTATTCAGCTAAATACTGATAAGCCAACAAACGTGACATTGCATATTACCGATGCCACAGGAAAACAACTATTTATTCAGAATATGCGATTGGGCAATACTATTCAGGAGGTAAGTGTTGATGTTGAAAGCTGGCCTTCGCAATTATACGTTATTAAAGTAATCGGGGATAATAATGAAGTATTGGGGGTGCAAAAAATGATAAAAAATTAGGTACACTTTTTAATACATTTGTCTGAAGGCTGTTGCAATATTCACGCAACAGCCTTTTTATTTTAAACTGCTTTTTTTATTGAGCTGGAGACATTGCTGTCAATAGGGCACTACAAACCTGCATGGCACTAATCTTGAACGAGTGCCAACCCTATTGTACTTTCGCCATCCTTTGTTATTGACTATTAAAACCAGATACAGCGTGAAGAAATTTTTGCAGCAAGAAGAGGACATGGATTTTTTACCCATCATGCCTATAAATGAAAATGATGATACGAATGAAAAAATAGTAGTACCCGATGAGATATCCCTGCTTCCACTTAGAAACACCGTTTTGTTTCCAGGAGTTGTATTGCCGATAACAGTTGGCCGCGATAAGAGCATAAAGGCAGTAAACGATGCTTACAAAGGTTCAAGGCTCATTGGTGTAGTAGCACAAAAAGATACGAATGTTGAAGACCCGGGTTCAAAAGATTTGGAAAGCATTGGCACCCTGGCAAAGATCATCAAGCAGATAAAAATGCCTGATGGCGGTACTACTATCATCATACAAGGCAAAAGTCGTTTTAGCTTAGATGCCATCGTTTCGGAAGAACCTTATTTCAGGGCAAAAATTACTGCGCTAGTTGAAGAAGAAGCTTCAACTGACCCGGACTTCGATGCCTATGTTGCCAACATAAAGGACGTTGCTACAGAGATCATACAGCTTTCGCCCAATATTCCAAGTGAGGCTTCAGTGATCCTGCGCAATATTGAAAACGCTTCTTTTCTTATTCATTTTGTATCAAGCAACTTAACCATCGACATTCGGGAAAAGCAGCAATTATTGCAGGTGAATAATTTACGGGAAAGAGCTGAACTCCTGATGCAATTTTTACAAAAAGAATTACAGTTTGCCGAATTAAAAAATAAGGTTACCAATAAAACACGAACCGAAATTGATAAGCAACAGCGTGACTATTTTTTGCAGCAGCAATTAAAAAGTATCAAAGAAGAATTAGGTGGCGATCCAAATGAGCGTGAAGTACGGGAGCTTCAGAAGAAAGCGGAATCAAAAAAATGGCCTGATGCAGCAAGGGACGCCTTTAAAAAAGGAATTGAAAAATTAGAGCGTATGCACCCCAGCACGCCTGATTATTCTGTAGTGTATAATCACCTTGACCTGATGCTTGACCTGCCGTGGAATGACTATACAGAGGACGTATATGATCTAAAAAAAGCAAGACAGATCTTAGACGACGATCATTACGGAATGGATAAAATAAAAGAACGCATTTTAGAATACCTGGCTGTATTGAAACTGAAAGGTGATATGAAAAGCCCTATCCTTTGTTTTTATGGCCCGCCCGGCATTGGTAAAACTTCGTTAGGCAGAAGCATTGCCAATGCTATCGGGAGAAAATATGTTCGCTTGAGCTTGGGAGGCATACATGATGAAAGTGAAATTCGTGGTCATCGCAAAACCTACATTGGCGCTATGCCTGGCCGGATCGTTCAAAACATCCGCAAGATAAAATCATCGAACCCGGTCATGATTCTTGACGAAATTGATAAGGTAGGCGCCGATTTTCGCGGCGACCCAAGCAGCGCCTTGCTGGAAGTTTTAGACCCTGAGCAAAACCATTCTTTTTATGATAATTATCTGGAACTGGAATATGATCTAAGCAAAGTATTATTCATTGCGACGGCCAATAATTTACAAAACATTCAACCGGCTTTACGTGATCGTTTAGAGATCATAGACCTTAGTGGTTATGCGGTGGAAGAGAAGATTGAAATTGCCAAGCGTCACCTGATTCCAAAACAGGTGGAAGCACATGGTTTAAAATCATCGAAGTTTAAAATAGGCGAAAAAATTTTAGAAAAAATAATACAGGATTACACAAGGGAAAGCGGTGTTCGTGAATTAGACCGTCACCTTGCAGCCATCATGCGCTTCCAGGCAAAAGAGTTAGCCATGAACGGCGCTATCAAATCAATTATTACAATTGACGACATTGACAAGATTTTAGGCAAGTCGCGGTTCACGAATGAGTTGTACAAACAAGCAACTATTCCGGGTGTAGCCATAGGCCTGGCTTATACTTATGTTGGCGGTGATATTTTATTTATTGAAGCAGCTTTAAGCGATGGTAAACCTGAGCTTCGCCTGACAGGAAACCTTGGTGAGGTAATGAAAGAAAGTGCCGTTACAGCCCTGTCATATTTAAGCACCAATGCAAAAATGCTTGGCATTGATCCAAAGCTTTTAGAAAAGAAAACTGTTCACATACATGTACCCGAAGGTGCTGTGCCAAAAGATGGCCCAAGCGCCGGTGTTACCATGTTAACAGCGCTGGCATCTGCTTTTACCAACAAAAAAATAAAGCCCTATTTAGGCATGACTGGTGAGATCACGTTACGTGGACAAGTATTGCCTGTAGGCGGTATAAAGGAAAAAGTTTTAGCGGCGAAACGTGCAGGGTTAAAGGACCTTATTTTATGCTGGCAAAACGAAAGAGATGTAAAAGAAATTAACCCTGCCTATATAAAAGGGGTGCGGTTTCATTATGTGAAAATGATGAAAGAGGTGATAGACCTGGCTTTACAATAATAGAAGAAGCCTTCTACTCCTATGCTGTTTCATTTGTGGTTCTTTGAATTCTTCATGCTCCATTTTTGTAACACGAAGAACAAAAAAAAATACATCGAGCGCAAAGCCTTTTTTCGATAATCAGGCAAAAAAAGAGAATCTATTTCCTTAACAATCTTTCAAAATTTTGAAATATTTAGCTCTCTTTTGTTGCTTGATTTCTAATATAAGTTTTTCGCAAACTTTAGGTGGACGGTCTGCGTATAATTTTATAAAGTTGCCGGCTTCGCCCATGCTTACTGCGGCCGGTGGAATGAATACTTCCTATCGTCAAAATGAGGTAAGTCCCGCAGCAAATAATCCTGCCTTATTACATCCTGCGTTAAGTACACAGATCAATGCCTCCTTCAATGCATTTTTAGGAGCGGTCAGGACCTATAGCCTCACTGGTGCATACCATTCGGAAAAAAAGAACACAACTTTTGGCGGTCATATCTATTTCGTTGATTATGGCTCAATCCCGGCCACAGATGCGGCGGGAAACAGGGCAGGTGATTTTCGCCCCAGAGATTTTCTACTGCAGGTTTCAGCAGCTAAAAAGTATTTGGAGAAATGGACTTATGGTGGAACCCTTAAATTTATTTCTTCGTCTTACCGGCAATATTCATCCAGTGCCATTGCAGTTGATTTTGGAGTTTTATTTTTTGATTCGGTCAAGAACTTTTCTGCTTCACTCCTTATAAAAAATATGGGTGTACAATTTACAACCTATGTAGGTGAAAAGGAGGACCTGCCTTTTGATTTACAAGTAGGAATCACCAAAAAATTATCCAAAGCACCGTTTGGCTTTTCATTGACCGCACAACAACTTCATAGGTTTGATATTAGTTATAACGATACAACGTTTAATAACGATAACGGGTATTCATATCCATCATCTTTTA
>JAQBNG010000120.1 GCA_028288675.1 Flavisolibacter sp.
TATTGCACATGCTTCGCAGTGAAGTCGGCGATACAACGTTTCAAAAAATCATTCAGAGTTATTACAATCAATACAAAGGCAGCAATGCTGATACAAGAGATTTTGAAGCGGTAGCCGAGAAAATTTCAGGAAAAGAACTGACACCATTTTTTGATCAGTGGCTGTATAAACCAGGAATACTACAACTCTCTTTCAAGCAAATAAAAACACCAAAGGGTATTGAACTGACAATAACCCAGTTGCAAAAAGAGCTTTACAAATTCGCGTTGCCAATAAGCATTGAAACCGTCACAACAAAAGAAAAGATTTTGCATTTAAATATAGTTGAACGTACCCGATCAGTTCTTGTTACAAAAGAAGATAAGGTTAAACTAAAAATTGATCCTGATTGCACTTTACTCTTTGAAGAAATAAAATAATAAAAGCCGCTGAAAATTCAGCGGCTAATCTATTTCCCATCAATCCTATTCATCCCAAAAATCCCAGTTCAGACGATCAGACAAGCATCGTCACCGGGTTCTCTAAATATTTTTTAAACGTTTGAAGAAACCCTGCACCTACAGCACCATCCACGCTTCTATGGTCGCAGCTTAACGTGATCTTCATAACATTACTTACACCGAAGCCGTCACCTTTCTTAACAACGATTTCCTTAATTCTTCCCACAGCCATAATTGCACTATCAGGTGGATTAATGATAGCTGTAAATTCTTCTATATCCATCATCCCTAAATTAGAGATGGTAAACGTGTTACCGCTAAATTCATTCGGTTGAAGTTTCTTGTTCCTGGCCTTGCCTGCTAATTCTTTTGTTTCAGCAGCAATCTGGCTTAACGTTTTTTGATCGGCAAACTTTATCACCGGTACAATCAATCCATCTTCAATGGCCACAGCTACACCAACATTAATGTGTTGATACTGCCGTATAAAATCTCCCATCCACGAGCTGTTAACCGCAGGATGCTTGCGTAAAGCCATTGCAGTGGCTTTTACAATCATATCGTTGAAAGAAATTTTCACATCGCTTACCTCGTTCATTTGAACTCTTGCCGTCATGGCATTATCCATGTTGATTTCCATGGTAAGGTAAAAATGCGGCGCCCCAAATTTGCTTTCGCTTAAACGCTTCGCAATTATTTTACGCATTTGCGAAACAGGTGTATCAGTATGTCCTTCTTGTCCGGCTGTTTGTTGATTAGTTGACTGTTTAATTGGTTGAGCCGTAGCCGCAACTGCTTGCGGTTGTGGCTGTGCGGAAGGTTTGAAATTGTCAATATCGGTTTTTGTAATACGGCCACCATCGCCGGTGCCTTGTACTTTTGAAATATCAATACCTTTTTCCTGGGCTAATCTTTTAGCAAGCGGTGAGGCTTTAATGCGGCCGTCGGAAGCTGTTTGGGGTTCAGAGTTTGCAGTTTGGGGTTGGGCCGCTGCGGTTGCTGTATTCCCGTCTTCATTCAACTGTTCCTTGTTCGTCTGTTCGATGTTCTGAGCCCCTCCTTTTGAAGCCGCTACAATAGCATTCACATCAACCTTTCCTTCTTCACCAATAATGCAGAGCAAATCGTTTACGGCAATTTTTTCTCCTGGCTGTGCGCCCTGGTAAAGCAGCTTTCCGTTCTTATAGCTTTCCAGTTCCATGGTGGCTTTATCCGTTTCAATATCGGCCAGTACATCACCCTTCTTAACCTCATCACCTACTTTTTTATGCCAGCCTGCAATAACACCTTCTGTCATTGTATCGCTTAAGCGCGGCATCAGTACCACTTCTTCCATCTTAGTTAAATCAATTCCAGTTTGAGGCTTTGGCTCTGGAGTTTGAGATTGAGAAGCCGGTGCTTGTTGGCCGTTGGTAGGTGGTTGTTGAGGCGCTGTATTTTCAACTTTGGGCTCTGCACTTTGCGCTGGCTTTGCCGAAAGATGCTGCGAAATATCTTCACCCGGCGCACCCACAATAGCCAGCAAATCGTCTACATTTATTTTGGCCCCTTTGTCACCACCAATATGCAACAACGTACCATCCTTATAGCTCTCCAATTCCATGGTCGCCTTATCCGTTTCTATCTCAGCAAGCAGGTCGCCTTTCTTAACCGGGTCGCCCACTTTTTTATGCCAGGCGGCAATCACTCCTTCTGTCATCGTATCGCTAAGTCGGGGCATCAAAATCACTTCGGCCATGTGTGTACTTTATTTAGAGTGCCGAAATTAAAGCAAAACAGGGAAAAACAATTTCGGGTTTATACTTTGGTGGCGAGGGCCATAACCAAACCTATTTTGTTACACCTAATTTTGCGCAAATCATCATGACAGAATATTTTAAAACAGGAAAGCTGGTAGCTGCGTTTGGCGTTGGTGGCGAGTTGTTACTAAAGCATAACCTTGGTGCTAAAACATCGCTCAAAGGCGTGCAGGCAATTTTTATAGAAGAGAAAAAAGAAAGCTTTATTCCCTGGTTTGTAGAAAGCGCAAGGGCGAAAACCGATGACGAGATCTTAATCAAGCTGGAAGGTGTTTCCACCCGTGAACAGGCGCTTAAACTAACGCAAAAAGAAGTATGGCTCCCGGAAGCTGACTTTAAAAACTTCTCGGATAAATCATCGCCCATTAACTTACTCGGCTACGAGGTTATAGAGGAGCAGAAAGTGCTTGGGAAAATTTTAGAAGTGATTGAACAGCCCCACCAGGTTCTTTGCCGCATAGACCTTAATGGCAAAGAAGCCTACATACCGCTGCACGGGGAAACACTTGTAAAAATCGATAATGAAAAATCGCAGGTTATTGTTTCCCTGCCTCCAGGATTACTGGAAATTTATCAGTAGCCACACCCACCGTCTTTAAGGTATTGCGGGCCTGGATCATATGGCGCTGCTCATGTGCTATTAAAAACCGCAACGTATCGCCAAGGCGCAGCTTGATTAATTTAGTAAGTGTAATTGGTATGTGAATTTTAGCCAGGTCCTTTCCTTTTGCCTGCTCCAGTAACTGCTGCAATTTATCCTGACCTGCCAAAAATTCTTTCAGCACCGTATCTACGTTCAGGCTATTAGGGAACGACATTTTTTTGTTGGTCTTCATTTTGTTCGTAACCTCAAATACATTTTTCGGCTTCATCATTCTTGTAAACTTCTCGCCCCAATATCCCGATGCAAACCAGGCGTTTGTATCATATGTAACCACAGCCAGTTCTTTCTCTATCAGGGGCAGGTAATGACGATTATAAGCATTCAGATGCTCCAGCACCTGCACCACGCTCCATTGTCCTTTTTCCGGGATGTACGCTACTTTATTTTTATCTGCGCTATTAAAAAATGCTCCTGCTTCTTTTATCCTGTTCACATCCTGTGATAACGCACTTAATAGTTCTTCACTTTTGAATTTAGCCATAACCAATTTTTTACAAAGCTATATGTTCACTTGTTTCAAATAGCAGACCATCTGCCCAAAGAGGCTTCAAATGTAAACACCCCGGAATATAAATTAAAAGAAAAACTATTTTTCTATGGCGAAAAGGTCTTCTATTTTCAAGCGTTTTTTCTACAGGTAGCCGCTGGTTTTACATGTTGCCTTAATATCTATACTTTAAAGTTGCCCATTAAAAGGCAGAAGATGATTTTTGCAACAATTCTTTTACATTGCTTCTATAACCAACAAACCATTTCCTCACATTCATGCTCCGGCGAAAAAAACGTAAAGCGCTTTTCAGTAACAGGAACAAGGCCCGGCTTGTGCAGGGTGGCACCCCGTTTTTTGAAACCCTACAGCAATTGATTGCAAACGCCAAACAGTCTATTCACCTGCAAACCTATATTTTCTCAAATGATGCTACGGGTATGATAGTAGCCGAGGCCTTAATGGCCGCCGCAAAAAAAGGAGTAGTTGTTTACCTGATGGCTGATGGTTATGCATCGGGCGATATTTCCAAATCACTTATACAGCAATTAGAAGCGGCCGGTGTACGGTTCCGTTTTTTTGAGCCTTTGTTTAGAAGTGAGAACTTTTATTTTGGCCGTCGGTTGCACCATAAGGTAGCAGTGTTTGATAATCGTTGCGCATTAATAAGTGGTAGTAATATTGCTGACCGCTATAACGACTTGCCCGGTCAGCCCGCCTGGTTTGATATGGGTATTTTAGTTGAGGGTGATGCTGCATTGGAGATATATGACATCTGCGTAAAAATCTGGGAAAAAGATAAAGGGGAAAAGAATTTATTGAAACGAAAGCTGGCTGATATTTTTAATTACATCGCTAAAGAAGAGACGGTAGGCGTACGTGTTCTGCAAAACGATTGGGTACGCCATAAACAGGAAATTTTTTATGCCTATCATAAATTATTCAAGGAGTCGAAGAAAAGTATTACGATAGTCTGCAGCTATTTTTTACCCGGACTTTCCTTGCGCAACCGTTTAATGAAAGCCGTGAAAAGAGGGGTACAAGTAAGAGTAGTATTGAGCAGCATATCCGATGTTGCAATCACCAAACATGCAGAACGATGGCTATATCGCTGGATGCTTCGTAATAACATTACTATCTACGAATACCAGCCAACGATACTTCATGCAAAACTTGCCGTAGTAGATGACGACCTGCTCACGATTGGCTCTTACAACCTAAATGCGCTTAGTGCCTTAGCCAGTGTAGAAATGAATGTACTGGTAAAAGATGCGGAACTGGCTGCAGAACTGAAAGCGGACATTGACCAAATGATTCAAACAAAATGTCTTTTGATTGATAAGAACAACTATAAAACAAACCTGTTTTCTTTAAAGCATTTATGGCAGGCCATCTGTTATTATGCAGTAGCATTTTTAGTTACGATTGGTACCTTTTATTATCGAAGGGAGGAATGAGTGTAGAAGCGAGTAGCGAGTGGCGAGTAGCAAGTAGCCATTTGATTCGGAGAACCTTTGTTTAACTTGAAAGGAAAATCGATGCCAGAGCTAAGCCACAAGAAATTATTTGCCTGGCAAAAAGCCATCTTACTGCTACCCCTTATTTATGAGTTATGTAAAAAACTTACAAAGAATGAAACCTATAATTTAATTGGCCAGATGAAAAGAGCCGGGCTATCCATCTCTAATAATATTGCCGAAGGTGCTTCCCGCAAAACAAAGCCTGACAAAAACCGCTTCTTCGAAATTGCCCGTTCATCAGTAGTAGAAATGATAACTGTCTTACGGCCTGTATAATTTTACATTTTCTCACTAAAGACGATGCAGTAATAATAAATGCAGCCCTACTTGAGATCTTTAAGCTAATCACGGGTCTCATTGAGTCTAACAGAAAGTAAGCATAGACTCTAACTAAAGGCTACTCGCCACCTGCTACTCGCTATTACCCCACATCCTTCTAAAAAATGCAGCCGTACTTTGTTTATTCCATCGTAAAAAACGGCCACGTTGTACTACCAGGTCGTTTTCCGTTGGGTAGTTTAGATAGTAATGAAATGCAAAGCGTTCGTGTGCATCGTACCAGCCAACTACCTGTCCAAAACGGAGAACATTCAGCACGGTCGTATCGCCCCATTTTTCAAATGTATAATAGCCTTGTGCAAAATCCTGTAGCAACTCACTGTCATGTTTATTGACAACCCCGTTGGCCAATGAATCATTCTTTGGGAAAAAAGTATAGTCCATCTTCCCCCTGTCAAATACAGAGCGGTAAGCAGTGTAGTACCCAGTAGAATCTTTAACCGCCACAAACCAAAGCAGTGAATTAAACGGCGATGGTGTAGTAAGAAAATCAGCCTGTTTATTCTGTGCAGCCAGGCTGTTTTGAACCGCCTTTATCACTACCCGTTTATTAAAAACAGCAATGCACAAATAAAGTGCAGAAACGGCAATGCCGGTTTTGATCCACATCACCCGGCGCCGATGCGATTTATGTAAGAACAAGAGAGCTAAGAATGAAATAAATGGTGCGATAGAAAAAAGCGGGTCTGCGACAAAAAGCACATTAAAACTAAACCGGTAGGCCGTAAACGGCATAAATAAACCAACGCCGTACGCATTGAACGTATCTATAAAAAGGTGGGTAAAAATATTCACTCCAAAAAGCAGCAAAACCGTTTTGTACGAAAGAGGAGTTTTATGAATGACCTTCTTTACCAGCCATGATAAGAACAAGGTACTTGCGATGCCAAACAAAATAGAATGTGTAAGGCCGCGATGTGCCACCACATTTTCAGCACCGTGTAAGAACAAGGCATTTATGAAATCAATATCCGGTACACTTTGCGCCAGCGCACCATAAAACATGGCCCGTTTATCCATGTGCCTGCCGGCAACAGCCTCGCCTATGCAGGCGCCTAAAACAATATGGGTCAGCGAATCCAGAAATTACCTTTGGGGCAAAGTTGCGGTAACAAATGGAACAGAAAATAAAAACACCTGAACGGTAGAAAACAACAAAGATTTTATCTGTGCATAGAGTCCCGGTTCATACCCGTTGTATCAGTACCGCCCGTGCTGGTGCCGGTAGTTGTGGTACCAGCACCGGAAGGCTGTAAGCCACCGGGGTTGTCTGGCGTTGACCTGGTAGCGTTTTGTGGTGTAATAGTGTCTTTATTCTTACTTACGTTTGGGCTGGTATTGCCGCAACTGTAAAGGCATATCATAGATGCCGCAATAAAAAAATTCCGTTTCATTATACTTTAATTAATAGTGATGTGTATCTGTATTATGCAGGATCGTATATCCAACAATGCTGCCAGTACTGCTATCAATGAAAACGCTTTATGACCAGGGATACGCTGTATCAGGAACAGACAACTACCTGTTGTTATGGTTCATGCTGGTATCGCTGCCTGTTGTTGTAGTTCCGGTGCTGTTCATGTTGGTAGAACCACTACTGTTAGTGCCGCCATTGATGGTAGCACCGGCATTCATTGTATCACTGCGACCTCCGTTATTTGGTGTAGGGTTAACCATAACCACCGTATCTTTCTGCATAGCGTTTTTAGTACCACTGTCTTTGCAACTCAACAGAAATAAACTCATCACTCCACAAAATAAGATCCTCTTCATATTGCTGTATTTTAATGATACTACTTTGCAATAGCTGCGCCAACTGAAGCTGCGCCGCACCTGACAATAATATCATCTCACCGTTTGCTTTAACTATTACCATGATAAGATTGCAGCTTTAAAGCAGAGCCTCACTTTTAAAGTGAGGCTCTGCTTTTTTACAAGGGTATAAAGGCTAGGTATATAACAAATCGTGCTAACTTTTCTGTTAGTGCTCTGCAATAGTGATACTCTTGCTTTATCACTTCTCCTGTTGCTTACTGATTATTTTGTGAACCGCCACCATTTGTTCTGCCTCCACCGTTAGTGCCGCTACCGCTGCCAGTACCACCACTATTAGTACCACTACCAGTACCACCACTGCCACTACCGGTACCACCGGTACCACCGCCATTAGTACCACTACCGCCACTGTTAGTACCCCTGCGTGCTGTATCAGTACCTGTTGAGCCACCATTATTTGAACCGCCGTTTGTTGACCCACCACTGTTCATGTTGGTTCCTCCTCCGTTCATTGTACTTGTATCCATAGTGCCACCGGCCGCACCATTGGTAGTAGTATTTGTTGTTGTGGTAGATGCTGTATCGGAACCTGATCCAGTGCCACCATTATTTGAGCAGCTAAAAAACCATAAGGCTAATCCTCCAAAAAAAAGTACTCGTCTCATAAAAAAAATTTTTGTTTTAAACATTTATTTATTGCCATAAGCAAAGCAAGTTTACTGCCATCCACTATTCATTCAGTATTCCAATAAACCATCGTTTTATATGCGATGATTTCTCCACATTCAACCTGGTTTTACTTCTTGATTTTTAATAATCAACACGTATAAACATTTATACACAGTTGCTTTGAAACAAGCTGTAAAACAATTGGCATGAACGGTGTTGAAAAACTACAGGGGGAAATAACAGCAAAATACCGCTCCTTTATTTTGAGTGCTTGCAGCCGTGATATGGCCATGATGATTTTCCATTATTTTTTTGCAGATGGCAAGGCCTATACCTGTGCCTGCATATTGGGCTTGCGCATGCAGGCGCTGAAATACCTTAAATATTTTAGAAGCGTACTGTGCATCAAAGCCGATACCATTGTCTGTAATACTTATTTTTAAATATGCACCTAAAGGCAGTCCTTCAACATCCTGTACCCTGCTGGCTTTTATTTTTACTACCGGTATTACACCAGGTAGTTGAAACTTAATGCTGTTACTGATGATGTTTTTAAATAAGTGCAACAACTGCTTTTTATTACCCTTTATAACCGGTAAACCGGGGCCTTCGATAACGGCATTTGATTCCTTTATTTTTTCATCCAGTTCATCAACCACGGTTTCCAGTATCCCATTTAAGTTCACCTCTTCATGCAGTTCTTTTAGTGCCTGAATTTTGGTAAGCGTTGTAATATCTTCTATCAGGGCATCTATCCGTTTTACAGCCGCATCCATTTTATAAACAAACTCTTTACCTTTCATACTTAGTCCATCAGCTTCTTTATCCATAAGCCAGTTGCTGAAGGTGCGGATCTTGCGGATGGGCTCTTTTAAATCATGCGAAGCGATAAAAGCAAAATCGGTGATCTCCTCATTCTTTGATTCCAGTTCCTTATTCTTTTGTTCAAGAGATTCATTGAGATTTTTCAATTCTTCGCTATGTAAAACCTGGCTCGTTATATCATTTCCTATTGTCAGGATGCCATAAACCCTGGCTTTCTCATCTTTCAGTGGAATATAAAAAAATTCGAAATATTTACCGCTCATTGTGTCTTTTAAAGGCACATGAACCTTTTCTCCCATTTTGCTTTTTTCAAAAGCATTCATTATTTCCTCATCGTTGGCCAGGTCTGGAAATACATCCAGTAGACCCTTTCCCATAACTTCTTCCTTCGTTTTCCCTACCTCTTCTTCGTAACGCCTGTTCCAGTTAGTGATGCGGAGGTTAATATCAAAAGAGGCAATGCAGTTCACATTATTTTCAACCAGTGCTTCTATTAATTGTGTACGGGCAACCAATTGCTTGTGCAGGTCAACTTCCTTTGTAATATCCTGCAGCACACTTAATATTTGTACTGGCTTTCCGTCGCTGTTTCTTTTAAAAACCTTTGCACGGTTTCGAACCCATATATAAGTACCCTCTTTGGTTTTTACACGGTATTCAACTGTTTTTGTTTCGCCATCTTCTGCTGAAAGCATTCCCTCGTTAAAAGCCTGGAGATCTTTCCTCCCCTGCGGATCTATCATTTGCAGGCGACCATCAAATCCCATTTCCATCAGTTCGTCAGTGGTATAGCCCAACCATGAAGCGAGGCAATTATTGAGATAGGCAGGTTCTTTCTTTTCTAAATCAAAAATGGTGATAGCATCTGGCGTAGCCGCCGTAGTTTGCTCTAAAAGATGCCTGCCTTCCTGTATCTTCTTTTCTCCTTCAACTGCTTCTGTAATATCCAGGTCTACGCCAACCACTTTTACCGGCTGCCCCACGTTATTATATAATACACTGCTTTTTACTTTTAATGTTCTTACACCGCCAGCTTTTTTAATGCGCATTACTTCATCAAATGCCTTGTAATATTTTTCGATATTATCTGCCATCCTTCCGGCAATATCCACGTCCGCTTCAAGTGCAAAACTTTTATAGATTCCAGGCGCCACTTTTTTCCCTTTTGGCAAACTGAATAAATCGTACATGCCATCGCTCCAGGTGAAATCGCCGGAGGCAATATCATACTCCCAGCTTCCTATCTGCGCAAGGTCTTCGGACTGCTGTAGAATTGCAAGGTTCTTCCTGATCTCTTCTTCCCGAATTCTGCGTTCAGTAATATCAAAGTGCATAAGAATCAAACCTGTAACTGCGGGTGTTATCCTTAAATAGATCCAACGGTCAATAACCGGGCACCATACTTCGGTAAGCACTGGCTTTTGGGTTTGATGTGCTTCATTTACCGCATCATAAATAGGGGTATCCCTGTCTTCAGGAAAGACATCCCACATATTTTTACCGATAACGTCATCACAAAGCATTTTCCAGGAATCAAGTGCTTGTTGGTTGGCATACGTTATCCTAAACTCATTATCAAGTTCAAAACAAACTTCATTAATGGTATTAAGAATAAAATCAGTTCTTTTCTGCCTAGTTATATCCTGTAAAATGCCGTGTACTCTTACTATTTCACCTTTTGCATTAGGTATACTTTCAAATTGATGATGAACCAATTTAACAGTACCATCCGGGTTTATGATACGATGAATGTGTTTATAAAAACCGGGTGTAACCAGGGATTGTTCTTTGAGCTTTTGAAAGCCTTCCAGATCTTCAGGATGAATGAGTGTATCAATTTTTGCTGCAGTAATGGCTTCACTTTGTGGCTCCATTCCGTTTATGCGGTATAGTTCATCCGACCATATCGCTTTTCCTTCACCTACATTCCACTCAAAACTTCCAATGCTGCCAAGCTCCTGTGCGTCTTGCAATCGCCTGTGTTCTTCTTGCAAACTTTGTTGCGTTTCTTTTATATCCTGGCGATCATAAAATAAAATAATAACACCATCGTCTGACGGCGTAACCGACATAAAGACCCATCTGCCAGACATCGCTGAATAATACTCCACCTCCACTTTAACCTGTTCGCTAAGTGCTTTTAAAATAGCATCATACCCTTTTGTATTTACCAATTGTGGAAATAACTCCCAAACCACCTCTCCCAAAACCGCTTCTTTTGGGTTGCGGAGAAATTTTTCTGCGGTTGGGTTTATGTATAAAAAACGATAGTCCCGGTCCAATTCAATAAAAACCACATCGATACTGGTGAGAATTTCATCGGACTTCTTTAACTGCCGTTGCAGTTTAATTTCACTACTGAGGTCCTGCCATATCCACAGCACAGCCGTTACATCCGCGGTATTTTCTTTTATCGGTACCAGGTACACCTGTCCATAATGCTCTTCCAGCAAACTGTCTATCGCCGGGATGTGAATCGTCTCGCCTCTCAGCGCTTTTCTAAAATATTCGTAAGAAGGATTAGTGATGGAAGCGGGGAAAATTTCAAGCACATTTTTTCCGATAAGTTCCTCTTTTGCTAACCCAAAATGTGCTGCCGCTTTTTGATTGCAGTAGATGTAATTCATGTGCCGGTCCAATACAAGAATACGGTCAACCGAAGCCTCCAGTAAACTTTCAATAAAGTTGAGCCGCTCAGTTAACCGCTGCTCCATCTCATACTCTATTGTTACGTTGTGCAACAGGTGTAAAATACCGTTAACAGCACCTTCATCGTTATGCAACGGAATCATCATTAAGTCATAATAACCTCTTGCATGGGCCAAACGGTTACGGTGTAAAATAACCGGCTGCCCTTTTAGTGCCTGCTGAAATTGCGTAAGTGTAACATCTTCTTTCAATTGCGGCATTACATCAAAAAAGTTCTGATGCAGCGCCTCGCTTCTTTTCACCCCAAACTGTTCCTCGCAGGTTTTATTCCACAGTAAAATATTGTTGTTCTCGTCGGTAATAAATACGGCATCATGTATGTTCTGGCTGATGCTTTCTGCCAACTGCACCTGCTTGGCTAATTGTTCCTTCATGCGATGGACCTGGGTAACATCGTGCAACGTGGCGATAAATAATTCCCTGGCGCTGTTAGCCACCAGTTTGAACGAAGCCTGTATAAAACGTTCCTGGCCTAGGCGTATAATGCGGAAAGGGAAAGACAATTCCTTTTTCTCGTGCAGCAGCATTTCTATACTATCTACAACTGCCTTGCGATCATCAGTATGTATAAAACGCAAAAAAGATTTATAGCTGAGCGTTGTTGCCCCTGTTTTATACCCAAGGAGGTTGTAAATCCCGTCGCTCCACGATATAGCGCCACTCTCCACATCCCAAATCCAACTGCCTATACCAGCAGTTGCCTCTACCTGGTTATGTATAAAATTCTTTGCTAAAACAGCTTCATTCATCTCTGCAGACTTCCGTTCCAGCACCTTGTCTTTTGTAATATCCTCCAGCGAAACGATCATCACCATTTCGCCCTCGCCATACACTATCATTTTGCCCCGCTGGCGCAGGTAACGTACCGTGCCGTCGCTACGCAATACCCTGAAATCTATATCGGGCGGCTCATGGCTGCGAATGATCTTTTTAGTGATCTCTTTTACTATCTCCCTGTCGTCGGGGTGAATGTAATTGAGAAAAATATTGATGCCCGCCGGTACCGACTTTGGCTTTATGCCATGCAGGCGGTAAACATTATCGGAGAATGAAATTTTACGGGTAAGCAGGTTAATGTACCAATACCCGGTGCCGGTAACCTGCTCGTTCATTTGCAGTATCCGGCTTTTTAATGAAAGTTCATGTTCCGCTGTTTCGGCTTTTTGCTCCAACGCTGTTTGATGGCTCATATCCACCATCGAACCGTAAAGCATCATAGCGCCATTATCGGCAAACTCCCAGTACGTTGTTTGCCTCAGCTTTTTTTCTTTGCCTCCTGTTAACTGTATACGATATTCTATATGCAGCGGGAGCTTTTGCTGAACAGATTTGGCTAGTACAGCCCGTACCATTTCCCTGTCATCGGGATGAATAAAAGAAGAAAAGGAATGAAGATGTGCATTTAGGCTTTGAGGGGGGAGGCCATGAAGATGGTAAACCCCATCAGAATAATACATTTCATTAGTAACCGTATTCAGGTACCAGGTGCCCGATGCAGTTACATGTTCGGCAAGTACGGTAGCCCTTGCCTGCCATTGCAGCTTTTGTGCCTGCTTAGATAGCTCATATGCATCTTTCAGTGGTTCCTGTACCTCTTGTGCAGGATTAATGGAAGAAGCTACTTCGCAAAATTGTAGTGATTTACCAGTAAGTAATTTAACCTCGCCATACGTAGTAATAATGCGGAACTGAAGGAATGGAATTGTGGAAGCTGCACTGCTGATCCTGTCTTGCACAAGGGTTTTATCATCGGGATGCAAGATACCCTTGGTGCCCTCAAATGCCGGTGGAAAGTGGAGCATTACATCGCTGCAGTAAACTGCGGTGCTATGTAATTCCCATTGCCACTCTCCTAAAAATTCATACTCTTTTGCGCCTATAAATAAAGAGACAAGTTTCTCCTGCCGCTCTTCGCTTTTTGTTGCTATTTGTTTCAACAACTCTTTCAAAATAACCTCACTTCTTGGTGGTTTGTTAGTAAAACTCAGACCCAGAGCCAGAACCTGTGAACATGTTTTAAAGGGCGGAATGAAATTTTGCCGGACTTTAAAAGCGCCAGCGGGGAACAAAATAAACGATTCAATTATTGAAAAAAGTAATCATTTTCCACAAGCTAAGAAATAACGTTCATTTATTAGTTTTTTCAACTATGTGAATAAGATTTCAGCTTCTAAAATCGTTCCGGTAAGCATCATTTCCAATAAACTTAAAGATGAACATTTTCACTTCTTACCTTTATAAAAGAAGTACTATCTGACACAAGTTTACAGGAACACGAATAATACAAAACCTATGATGTTTATAGGGCTTTTAGTTATTATTTAAGCAAAACATCGGCGCTTATTCCGTTTAAAATATATTTACTTATTAGCTTTCCCGTTCCTGTAAAGACATTAAGTCTATAACAACTTATTATTTATGAACCCTGATGAACTGAATATTACCGAAAATACAAAAAACAACACTTCAAAAAAGCCCCTGCCTGTTGTAGCTATTGGCGCAGCAGCCGGTGGTGCGGAAGCGGTGCGGGAGCTGTTGGAAAATTTAACCTACACAGGTGGTTTAAGCTACGTTTATATTCAATATCCTGATGCATTGTATGATGGCCAGCTGAAAGCTTTTCTTTCCCGCAGCACAGCCATGCCGGTGGTAGAGGCAGAAGATGGATTATCTATAACGCCCGATCATCTTTACATTTTACCGCCAGAAAAAAACCTGGTTATTAAAGCCGGAACTTTCGTTGCTGAAGAAAGGCCCTCCAGCCTGTTTACCGATATGCCCATTAACCGTTTTTTTACAGCACTTGCCGAGGAGCAGCAGGAACAAAGCATCGGCATCCTGCTTTCAGGTAGTATATCGGATGGCATACAGGGGATGAAAAATATAAAAATGGCCGGTGGCTTAACTTTCGTCCAAAACGATACGGCGCAATTTCAAACCATGCCTAAACAGGCTATGGCCGAAGGGGCCGCAGACAAAATGGTATCGCCTAAAGAGCTGGCCGAAGAATTAGTAAGCATCGGGCGCAAAAAAGATATTTTTTTCAGGGCGATAAATGAGCTTGATGAAGCATTGATCTCCAGCTCCGATGAAAACTTCAAAAGCCTGCTGCAGCTAATGACCCGCTCTACCGGCGTTGACTTTGCGCAGTATAAAATGAACACCATCAAGCGGCGCATTATACGCCGCATGATGCTGCACAAGCACGAAACCCTTAGCGATTATTTGCAACAGCTAAAGCAAAATGAGGTAGAAGTAAATCTTCTGTACCAGGACCTGCTGATAAATGTTACCTCTTTTTTCAGGGATGAGCAGACCTCTGATTATTTAAAAGATACCCTTCTGCCAAAACTCATTGCATCCAAAGGAGTTAACGATCCCATACGGGTATGGATACCGGCTTGCTCTACCGGGCAGGAAGCCTACTCCTTAGCCATGCTGCTGACCGAAGCACTGGGCGAAAACACAAGTAACATCCAGGTACAGATCTTTGCTACCGATTTAAGCGAAATGGCCGTTACAAAGGCAAGGCTTGGCATTTACAGCAAAGATGAAATGGCTGGAGTTTCGCCTCGCCGCATGCAGCGTTTTTTTACCAAGCCCGATGGTCATTACCGCATCTTAAAAAGCATCCGCGACATCTGTGTATTTGCCAATCATAACATTGCTAAAGACCCGCCGTTTTCAAGGCTTGATATTATTTCCTGCTGCAACCTGATGATCTACCTTGACAACCCATTGCAGAAAAAGATCATGGCCACTTTTCATTATTCGCTCAACAACAATGGCTGCCTTATTTTAGGCAAGTCGGAAACCGTTGGCGCTTCGGCTTACCTTTTTACGCAGCTTGATAAAAAAGTAAAGATCTACGCCAAGAAAAAAGAAGCCGTACCCAAGGCCACATTTGAAATTACTTACCGGGTACCTGAATTGGGTAAACTGTCCTCTTCTCCTAACCTGCCCTCGTCTAAAAAAACAAGACATGATGAGTTGGATCTTGATGCGATAGTAGATATCCTGCTGTTAAAAAAGTTTACACCCGCCAGCGTGGTGGTTAACTACGACCTTGATATTTTGCTCTTTCGCGGCTCTACCGGTTTGTACCTGGAGCCATCGCCCGGTAAAGCCAGCCTTAACCTGATGAAGATGGCAAAACAAGGGCTCGCCTTTGAACTGCGCAACATTGTACACAAGGCAAAAAAATCGGGCGAATCCGCTAAAAAAGAAGGGCTTGAAATTGCAGCCGATGGCAAATCGCAACGCGTAACAATTGAAGCCCTTCCCCTAAAGAACGAGGCAGAGGAAGACTATTTTTTAATTGTATTTGCTGAAACCGATGAATTAAAAGATGATCGTGAATACGGTTCGGTAAAAGACCGCCGCGTAAAACAACTGGAAGCGGAGTTAACCGCTTTGCGGGAAGATATGCGGTCAATTGTAGAATCGCAGGAGGCGGCCAATGAAGAACTGCAGTCGGCCAACGAAGAGATAGTTTCTAGCAACGAAGAACTTCAGAGCATCAATGAGGAACTGGAAACTTCCAAGGAAGAAATTGAATCGTCAAATGAAGAACTTATCACCATTAACCAGGAGCTGCAGATACGCAACGAACAGCTGGCTGAGGCACAGGAATATTCCGAAGCGGTGTTCACCTTTATGCTGGAATCACTGGTAATCCTAGATAAGGATTTACGGGTAAAAGTGGCTAACAAAGCCTTTTACAAAACCTTTGGCGAAAAAGAAGAAGACACGGAAGGCCGCTTGTTTTTTGATTTAGGCAACCAGCAATGGAACCTGCCGCAACTACGGCTTTTGCTGGATGAAGTGATAACTAATAACAGCGATTTTTACAATTTTGAAGTCACAAGTTTCTTTCCCGGCATTGGTGAAAAAGTGTTATTGCTTAACGGCCGCAAAGTGGTTCAAAAATCGCACGGGCAACACCTTATTTTATTAGCCATTGAAGACATTACCGACTACCGGCAGTCGCAAAAGATAATAGCCGGCCGCGAAGCCTGGTTCCGCAACATGGCCGATAATGCACCGGTAATGATCTGGGTAACAGGACCAGAAAAGCTTTGCACTTTTGTAAACAAAACCTTTTTAGAATTTAGAGGGATAACATTGAACGAGGCTATTGGCAAAAGCTGGCTGGATGATGCGCACCCGGATGATTTTGAGCGTTGCCAAAAAATTTACGAAACCTGTTTCGAAGAGAAGAAAGCGTTTGAACTAACTTATTATTTAAAGCACAAGGATGGCAGCTACCGCCTGATATTGTCGAAGGCAAAACCCAACTTTACCACAGAAGGAACTTTTACCGGGTTTATCGGTTCGTGTGTGGAACTGGATGATGAGGCGATGAAAGCGGCGAGAGAATAGCAATGGGCAATAAGCAATAGACAATAAATAAGCAATTGGCAATTGGCAACAAGCAAGCTGAGGACTTAATATTTGTCTGGATGGGTGATCATGTGGCCTAACAGTCTTCCCACTTCTTCGTAGCCAGATTTCAGGTCCTGAGATTTTTCTGTAGTTATGTAGTTACAGGCCACTGAAAAATCCAGCCATACGAGTGTTTCCGAACTTTCCATGTCTGAGTCGGATATTTTTGATACAAAATGCGCCGGGTATTGTTTTTTTACGATAGGCTTCACCTAAACAAGCACAAACACTTCTTGATGAACAACGGATTTGATCTGTAAGTGAATTGATTTCTTCCTTTGGAAACGTTTTGGAAAGGTGAAAAACTTCCCTTGCTAAAGAGAAAGCTTTTTGATACACTTTTATCTTTCTGAAATCATAAGCACTCATAAGCAGTAATTTACCTCACTAAGATAATCACCCAATTTTTTTCTTTTGCCCATTGCTTATTGTCTATTGCTTATTGCTCCTTACCCGTTCACCGCTTCTTTAAACCAAAGGTCTTCGCCAAAACGTTCCTGTTCAAAAATATATTTTCGTATGGCCTGTGATCGCTTTTGCGTTTCGGCTACTTTTTTATGAAACAGTTTGGCCGCATCCAGCTTGTCTTCTTTTTCAAACTGGTGGGCCGTTTGCTCTAAGATCATGATGGCTTCTTCCAGGCCTTTTACCGTTTTCCAAAGATTTTCTTCTACGGATTTTGTTACACCGGCCAATAAAGCAGTGTCGGTAAAAGCATGGCCGGTATGGCAGCGGAAGCGAACTATCTTTCCTTCGGTAAATTTCACCAGGGCGCCATGACATTCAGGACAAGTAAGCGCTGTAGGCGCTCCTTTTTTTAATACTCCCATTTCAAATGAATTGTCTTGTGCGGCAATATTAATTTCCATTTTCAGCCGTTCTAATTCTTCTTCGGGAAGAGAAGCGCTTTCGGCTGCCGGCTCTTTTGTAAGACGGTTCAGCAAAGCACCCATTTCGGTTATCGGTACTGCATGATCCACTTCTACATATTCAATTACACTCAGTGGCATACTTGGGAATTCGGCATCAGCCGGATGCTGTATCACACAGTGGCCGCCGTGCTGGTTTACTGTCCATAAGCCAGAAGTTCCATCATCTAACAAGCCCGATAAAATAACACCAATCACACGTGAGCCGTAGGTATAGGCCGCCGACCGGAAAAGCGCATCTATGGAGGGCCGGAAACGGTTTTCTTTCGGGCCTTTTTTTACAATTATTTTGTCCTTCTCAATCAGCAGGTGAAAATCCGGCGGCGCTATATAAATGGTATTTTTTTTCATGCTGTCCCCATCCTTAGGATGCACTGCCTTCAGATGGCCGGCACGGCTTAATATCTGTGGCATTACGCTGGGTGTAAACGGAGAAAGGTGCAGCACCACAAAAATGTATCCGTCAAAATCTTTAGGAAAGGTTTTAAAAAGATCAACAAGGGCAATAACACCACCGGCTGACGCGCCAATAACTACGATATCTTTTTTTGACATTAAGAGTTTCCTTCTTCATTTTTTGCAGGGAAAATAATGATAATTATAAAGGTAAACGTCATTGCTTAGGTTACAAAAAGACATTTGCAAAGTGCAGAAAAGTTTAGCAACTTATAAATTTCAACTGGCTACAGTCGCCAAATTATCCTTTGTATGAAAAAGAACATCTTTCAGGCGGTCTATATGAACTTCCAGTTCAGCAGCCCTTTCTGTTTTTTGCGTAGCCATCCGCATCCATCCTTTGCTGCCTTCTTCCTTGGCCATTTTATCCAGCAGGTGTTTTCGTTCTTCCAACATACGGAGGGCCACCCACAGGGTATCTTCAAGGGCTTCGCTTTGTTTAAGTAATAACTCGTTTTGAGTGTAAACATGACCTGTGTGGCAACGGTAGCGGACAACGCCGCCCGACACAATCTCCCACAGGCCGCCACTGCAATCGGGACAGGAGTACAAGCTATGTTCTCCAAGTTCTTTTAATCCTTCAATAGAGGTTACCACCCGTTCTGCTATCTGGGCTTCTTTAGCAATATCTTTTGGTATTTCCACTTTCTCTGTTGGGGCCGAGCGGCTTTTTTCCAGCAGAATATCGCCCATGGCAGAAAGGGGAACACAGTAATCTACTTGTACATTATTTAGTACAGATAGTGGCATATCAGGATATTCAGCCTCAGTGGGCTCCTGCACAATCACTGTTCCACCACAACGCTTTATTGCCTGCATACCGGCCGTTCCATCCTGCAAGAGACCGGATAGTATAATACCGACGGTTCGGCCATCATACTGTGCCGCGGCTGACCGGAACAAAACATCAATAGAAGGCCGCCAACGGTTCTCAGCGGTACCCTCGCCTAAAATAATCTTGTCACCTTTTAAAAGCAGGTGCTTATCGGGAACAGCCAGGTACAAATGCTGTGCTCTGATGCTTTCGCCGTGCTCAGCAATTTTACAGGTAAAGGCAGTATTTTTTTGTATGCGCTCAACGAGCACAGCGGGCAGGGAAATCTGCGAGAGGTGCAGCACTACAAACACTGCAATGTCCATTTCCTTTTTTAACTGAACAGATAATTCTATGACTGAATTTAAGCCGCCGGCTGAGGCTCCTGCGACAACAATATAGGAAGGTATTTTGTGCATTTTTGTTTTTGATATCAGGGCAATAGTTATGCCCTCCACAATTGTAACTGCTTCCACAACCAAATGTCTTTATGAACAGGTTTACTATTATTGAATCCAATTTTGACGGCTTCGTTTTCAACTGGTTATATAATGAAAAGGAGTAGTCAAGTGTGCATTTCATAACTAAAAGCAGAGTTATACACATAAGCTTATTTAACCTGAACAGAAACGATATACTCCTTTATGTGAATTTAAAGGCATACGTCATTATACCCATATTGTTGTAGAGTTGGATACTCAAAGAAGTGTTTTTGCCACGTAAAATGGTTGAAAACCCGCAGAAACAGCCTTAAAATTTCCGGCACTTTGTTTTCGCAACTGTGTTTTGAAAGAGTGCAAAGTAAAAGGCGCTATTGAATAAACAAAGTAGTTCCGAAGTTGTATTTATTAATCAATTATTGTAACCATTAAAAACATTTTATGCAAGAAAGAGGACCACAGGAACAACAACAAAAATCAAGGCGCGGTTTTGCCGCCATGAGTGCAGAACGTCAAAGAGAGATTGCAAGCCAGGGAGGCCGTGCAGCTCATGAGCAAGGTGTAGCTCATGAATGGAGTAAAGACGAGGCCAGGGAAGCCGGTAAAAAAGGCGGCCAGGCTTCAGGTTCAAAAAGAAGAGGCGCGGATAGAAATGACATGGACGTGTTATTATAGTTTAGAGCCCTATCAATAAAAAAGGCCATCCGCTAAAGCAGGATGGCCTTTTTTATTGCGCAAAAGTATTAGTTGTTTACGACTACAGTTTCTGCTTTAGCCTTATCAAATTTATAGAGCTTGTATTTTTCAATGGTCGCGGTAATATGGTCTATCCATTTTTGCTTTGATGTAGAGTAGGAAGCGATATTCATCTTGCTAAGCCATTGCTTATAATCAATAGTGCCTTTCAGCTTTTTGTAGAAAGATTTTTTCTTCAATACCTGGCAAAAATGTTCAAATGAAGCAGAGTCGGATGGGTATTCCTTATAGTTTGATTTGAAGCCCATCGTTTTTAGAGAGCTGGTGTTTTTTCCTTTGATGCCAAAAAAATTATGGAGGTTTTTACAGATAGGGCTTTGGCCGGAATTGCTTTCCTCAATACTCACTCCTAAAATAATGCTGGCTGGTATACCGTATCGCCGCATTTTTTCTATGGCCATATCATCGTACTTTTTAATAAATTTTTTTGGGGCATTTTGAGCCTGGAGGTTGACGCCAAAAAAGAGCAGGATGAACAGGGATAGGATTCTTGGATAGTGCATAGGCAATTTTTTTATTGCTTACCACCGGTGACGGGCGATAAGAATACAAACATAGCTCATGTATGGCGAACCTGCAACCGGCCGTGCATACCCGATTCCGATGTCTGTCATGGGGGCATTCCATACATCAAGGCCCAATAAATGTTTGCGGTGACCAAGCGAAGGTGTATTAGCGTCAATTATCAGGTTCCGTATGGCTGCCTCTCCTGATGGAGCACCAGCGCCTATTGATTCAAAATAATTCAGCTCTTTCGATGAAAGCCACTTCGGTTCTAACTTATATCCCTCCTTATTTATAAAGTAGTTCATACCATAACCGTCCGGATCCACATGCCCAAAATACTTGCGGGTTGCCATGTCCACCGCTTTTGCCTCGGCAACTTTTGCCAGTGTATCGTTCCATTTTAACTGCGGCATAGCCTTTACCTCTTTTAAAAAACCCATCCCGGAAGTAAAAGATTGCGGGTTTATACGAATTTTATTAAGCAGTAAAAAAGCCTTTTGCGCTTCTTCTTTATCAATACCCGGCGAGGGCTGAAACGCCAGGCAGATGGAAGTGAATAGCAGGAATGCCTTTATCATTCTTAGGAATTTCTTCTAAAACAATTATGGAAGAAAAAAATTGCCCGGCAGTTAGTTATCCAGTCATTAAATCTCAGGGTGCATTCCGCCTTTTGCTTCTTAGCGTAAAAAAAATCGTAATAACAATAACTAAATCTCACGCAAAGGGGGCAAGGATTTCTTCCTGCAATTAATTTAATGGATAGCAACAAAAATCCCCCGCTGAAGGCGGGGGATTCGTAATTATCAGGAGAAAAATTATCTGTTTTGTTTTTTAGCTTTCCAGAAGTTACCCGTTTTACGCTTGTTACCTTCAGGGCTTCCCATGCGGTCCATTGCACAACGGAAACCAATCGTACTGCTCGCCTGGTCTTCTTCCATGTAACGGCGTGTGCCGGGGCTTAACCAATAAGCACGATCATTCCAGCTACCACCTTTAAAAACCCTTGTTTTATCAGAGATCAAGGTTGTTATGCCATAACCATAAGTTGCGTTAGACAAGGTATCACCATCAAGGAAGTTGATAACATTGCCCCGCTGGTAGTTGCGGCGGTTTTTGCTTTCGGCATCTGTAACAGCTTCCGTTTTTACACGGCCCATGCTGTCTTTTTCATACTCACCGCTTTCATTCTTGGATAACTTCATAAACTTGTTACCACGAACAGGGGCAACATCATCGTTATTACTTCCGAAGTCAAGGTTAGACATAGGACGATAAACATCAAACACCCACTCGCTTACGTTACCAGCCATGTTATATAACCCAAATCCGTTTGGATAGAAAGCCGTTACTTCTGCAGTGTAAATAGCACGGTCATTTAATCCACCGGCCACACCGGCATTATCACCCGAACCTCTTTTAAAGTTGGCCATAAACTGACCCTGCCAGCTACCATGTTTGGTATCACGCAAGCCGTTTACATTCACAGACCAAGGGTAAACCTGCTTGTTTGATTCTAACTCTTCACCACGCTTTCCTTCTTTTTGAGACGGACGGGGGTTTTGATTGATTAAACCATAAGCTGCATACTCCCACTCCGATTCCAATGGCAGGCGGTAATCAGGCTGAAGAATACCATCTTCCATTGTTACCTGGCTTCTTGGGCGGCCTTCCGCATCACGCAAAGGATTCTTTTTAGAATTTACTCCCTTACCAGGCTGAGGCGTGTATAAACCTAGTAAATATGATTTTGTATTAAAGTTTTCTTCGGCCTGCTGGCTTTTAATATTTTGTGCGCCGATAAGCTGTTTTTTCATCAACTGCCCTTCATTTACACGGTCGCTTCTCCACAGGCAAAAATCGTGAGCCTGTCTCCAGGTTACACCAACTACAGGATAGTTATTAAAGCTTGGATGACGGAAATAATATTCAACCAACGGCTCATTGTAACTTAACTCGCTACGCCAAACCAGGGTATCAGGTAAAGCGGCATTCAATATTTTCTGGCCTTGTTCTTCATCAGGCGGGAAGATGCGGGTTAACCAATGGATGTACTCGCGATAGTGTACGTTGGCAACCTCGGTACGGTCCATATAAAACGATGGGATGGTAACACGTTTAGGGATGTTGTTGAAATCGCCCATTACGTCTTCATCGGTTTGACCCATGGTATAAGTACCACCCTGAACAAACACCAAACCTGGGCCGGTAGCTTGCTCGGTAGCTTTTGATACCTGGTAGCCACCCATGTTTTTGTCGTTGTAATTCCAGCCGGTTACACTGGATGATTCTGGCTTCTTTTTGAAGAGCTTACAGCTTGAAACTACTGTAGCGCAGGATAAAAGGATTACGAGATTTTTTAATTGCATGGTTGCGTTTTTTGACTTTCTAAAGGACACATGGATTTTATCATGTGCCTGCCTTAAATGAAACTTTGTTTGGAATAACTCTAACGCCAGTGGATGGCAATTATTGTAATCTCCATAAACAGTTTTTCAGGGCAGTTTGCGAATATAGCCGGTTTACTATAAAATTATATACAGGAAAACACGTTTTTTGCATGTGAGTTTTACGATACTGCCCATGAGTCAACTTAAAAAAATAGTGAGCCTTTGTATTTTATTGGGCTCTGTGTTTCTATCTACCGCACAACGCAGTTATAAGCCGGCTTCTGTTTTAGCGGCTGGCGCCTGGTATAAAATAAGTGTAGGGACTGAAGGTGTTTATAAAATGGACGCCGCTTTTCTTTCTTCGTTAGGTATTGGCGGGGCTATTCCTTCGGCACAAATAAGGATTTTTGGCAGGAGTAGTGGCATGTTGCCCGAGGCGAACAGCACTGCACGGACAGATGATTTAGAAGAGATAGCAATTTCGGTGGAAGATGGCGGTGATGGCCAGTTGAATGGTACCGATCATGTTTTGTTTTATGCTACCGGTCCACACCAGTGGATAAAAGATTCTGCCAACAGGCGGTTCAGCCATAAAAAAAATTTGTATTCCGAAATGGCCTTCTATTTTATAAGCGTTGGCGGGGCAGGAAAAAGAGTTTCACCTCAAACTGCTCCACCATCTGCTTCTATAAATGTTACCAGTTTTGATGAACGCTTTTTTCATGAATTGGATTCCGTCAATTTTTTATCGAGTGGAAAAGAATGGTGGGGCGAAGAATTTTCAGCACTGCCAGGACGTACTTTAAGCCGAAGTTTTGCTTTGCCGCTTGCCGACATTTTACCAGGCCAAGCTACAATCATAACCTCTGCTGCTGCCCGCTCGGTAAATAATAGCAGCCGGTTCAGCATTGCAGTAAATAATGGAACCGCACAACAATTAAGTATTGCTCCTATCGGTGTGGGCCAATACCAATTATTTGCACAGCAGGCACAAAAGGAAGATGTACTTCCCATCAATCAAACAACAGCTACACTAAACTTTACTTATGTTCCCGGGAGTGTAAACGGCCAGGGTTGGCTCAATTGGTTTGAGGTCTTTTGCCGGCGTGCCATAGTTTTGTCGCCAAATAAACAACTGGCTTTCAGAGATTGGAGCAGTGTAAATAATACATCGGTTGGCTTTACCATCACTGGTGCTGATGCTGTAACGCAGGTTTGGGACGTAACCGATGCGGCGCTACCGGTTAAAATGAATTCTTTAATCACTGGCAACAGCCTGGCTTTTAGTAACGATGCAGCAAGGTTGCGGGAGTATATTGCTTTTAGTAATTTTTTTCTTACACCAAAAGCAGAAGGCAGGGTAACAGATCAAAACCTTCATGCAACTATACCTGCCGATTATTTAATTGTAACGCCACCACAGTTTATGGCGCAGGCGCAACGGCTGGCTCTCTTTCATCAGCAACGCAATAACCTTACAACCGTTATTGCAAGTACCAATCAAATCTTTAATGAATTTTCGGGAGGTATATCCGATCCTGCCGCCATTCGTGATTTTGTAAAAATGTATTATGATAAATCTGCAGCAAACTGGAACAACAAAGGAAAATACCTGCTGCTTTTTGGCAAAGCTTCATTTGATTATAAAGACCGCATTACTAATAATACCAACCTTGTTCCTGCTTATGAAAGCGCCTCTTCTTTAGACCCGCTTTCTACCTATACATCGGATGATTTCTTTGGGTTTTTAGAAGATGCAGAAGACATCAATTCAAATGTTATTGTCAATACTTTGGATATAGGCATCGGCAGAATTCCTGCAAAGAATACTGATGAAGCAAAAGCTTATGTTGATAAGGTGATAGACTATCATTCTGCTGCATCATTCGGTCCTTGGCGAAACAACCTAAACTTTATTGCCGATGATGAGGACATCAATTTGCACCTGCAGGATGCAGAAGTTTTAACGGGCACCGTATCAACAACAGCGCCTCTTTTTAATCAGCAAAAGATTTATTTAGATGCTTTTCAGCAGGAAAGCGGTTCGGCAGGTGGGCGATACCCCGGGGCCAATGCTGCTGTTAACAGCAATATCTATAATGGCACGCTTATCTGGAATTATAGCGGTCATGGTGGCCCGCAACGTTTGGCAGAGGAAGTTATTATTGACCAGGGCATTGTCAACGGCTGGAATAATCAATACCGGCTTCCTCTTTTTATAACCGCTACCTGCGACTTTGCACCATACGATTATCCCCTGTCAAATTCATTGGGAGAGGATTTAATTACACGTCCAAAAACAGGGGCCATTGCTTTGATGACAACAACAAGAGTTGTGTTTGCCAACAGCAACCGCATCATGAATAATAACTACCTGAAAGTAGCTTTACAACCCGATGCAACCGGCCGTTATAAGTCCCTGGGTGAGGCCGTGCAGGCTTCAAAAAATTTAACCTACACAACCTCAGGTGATATTATCAATAACCGAAAGTTCGCCCTGCTGGGCGACCCGGCCATGACGCTTGCCTATCCAACTTTAAAAGTGCAGGCATCAGTAATTAATGGCACAAACATCACCACCCAAACTGATACGTTAAGCGCTACAGAATTTGTGTTGCTTGATGGAGAAGTGCAGGACAATAATGGCGCACTGCAAACAGCTTTTAATGGCACTGTTTATCTATCACTTTTCGATAAGGCTAGAAGCGTCACTACATTGGCCAATGACCCCTCCAGTGTGCCTGTTGCTTTTGCCGATCAAAGCACCATTTTATTTAAAGGGAAATCAACCGCAGCAGCCGGAAAGTTTTCCTTTAAATTCAGGTTACCCAAGGATATTAATTTTCAATACGGTGCCGGCAAAATCAGCTTATATGCACAAGACGGTGTAAGAGACGGAGGTGGCTTTGCTACCAACATCATTATTGGTGGCATTACACAAGGTGGCGTTGCAGATAACATTGGTCCGGAGATAAAAGCTTATATGAATGATGATCGTTTTGTAAATGGCGGCATTACTAATTCAGCTTCTGTTTTGTTGCTTCATCTTTCCGATTCATCCGGCATCAATACAGGCAGCTCAGGAATTGACCATGATATTGTAGCAACGCTTGACAACAACAATAACCAATATTTCACTCTTAACTCTTTTTACGAAAGCGATTTAAATGATTATCAGAAAGGAACCGTGCGGTTTCAATTGCCTGAACTTTCGCCGGGTCCTCACTTCTTAAAAATAAAAGCATGGGATGTATTAAATAACTCCAGCGAGTATATTCTGAATTTTATCGTTATTAATAATGAAGAACTACGGATAACTCACTTATTAAATTACCCTAATCCATTTACCACTAAGACCGCTTTTTGGTTTGAACACAATTATCCCGGCGCTGACCTAACAACTAAGGTTGAACTGTTTACAGTGAGCGGGAAACTAATAAAAACCATTGCCAAAACAATAAACACACCAGGCAACCGTTCCATTGAGTTAGATTGGGATGGCACTGATGAATGGGGCTCAAAAGTTGGCCGTGGCGTTTATATCTATCGTTTATATATCAAAGCGGCAAATGGAAAAACTGCCGCCAGGTGGGAACGATTAGTTATCCTGAAGTAAAGAAACCGAAACCAAATTTTATTTTGCGAATAGCCAAAACTGTATATTTTCACACTCTTTTAAAATTGAACTATGAGATCAACTGCTTTCCGACTAACTGCTGCTACTTTGTTATTAGCCAGTAGCGTATCCTTTGTAAAAGCCCAACAAGCCGCACCAATTAATGTTGTTACAACGGCCGTTCCATTTTTACGAATTTCTCCTGATGCCCGTGCCGGTGGTATGGGTGATCTTGGCCTCGCTACAAGCGCCGATGCATCCTCCTCTTATTTTAATTTAGGTAAAGTTCCTTTTAATGAATCAAATGCAGGCATTAATGTAACCTATACGCCCTGGTTGAAAAAACTGGTAAATGATGTTTATTTAGCCTCCTTAGCAGGTTATTATAAATTAGATGAAAATGCAGCTATCTCTGGTTCTTTACGCTATTTCAGCCTAGGTCAAATTCAGTTTACTGATCAATTTGGAAACCTAACCGGCTCAGGCCAGCCAAGAGAATTTGGTATTGATGTTGGCTATTCAAGAAAGTTAACGCCTAAAACAGGTGTAGGTGTAGGCTTAAAATATATCTATTCTAATTTAGCGGCTGGTGCCTCTTCACAAGCAGGCACGTATAAAGCCGGTAGCACGGTGGCTGGAGATATAGGCCTTTATCATAATGGTCAAAACACTGCAGGCCAGGGATGGTCGTTTGGTGCTGCGCTTACCAACCTCGGTGGAAAAGTTTCTTATACCGATAATGCCGATGCAAAGGATTTTATCCCGGCCAACTTTGGTATTGGTGCCACTTATACCAGTGTGTTTGACGAAAGCAATAGAATAACTTTTGGTATTGATTTAAATAAATTATTAGTGCCAACGCCTCCTTCTTTATCCGACTCCGCAGGCTTGGTAGCTTACCGTAACAAAAGCGTTGTGGGTAGCTGGGCTTCTTCTTTTGGCGATGCGCCTGGTGGCTTTAGCGAAGAAGTGAAAGAGTTCCAGGTTTCTGCAGGTGCAGAATATTGGTATAACAACCAGTTTGCCTTACGCGGCGGCTATTTCTTTGAAGATAAAACAAAAGGCAACCGCCGTTATTTTACAACGGGTGTTGGTATTAAATACAATGTGTTCGGACTGAATTTTTCTTACCTCATCCCAACTGGTTCAGGAATCAATCAAAACCCGTTAGCTAATACTTTGCGCTTTTCTATGGTATTTGATTTAGGGTCAAATGCAGGTGGAACAACCCCTACTAATCCAGGCCAATAATTTATTTATACTTTTTTATAAAGCGAGGGTTACGGCCTTCGCTTTTTTTATGCCTATTCTTATAACATGAAAGTTGCTTTATTAACAGCAAAGCCTCATCCTCTTATTCTTCTCTGCTGGAGAAGAAGGCCAAACACAAGAATAAACATTTGGCTATGGGCATGAACACATCAACACTAATAATTCTATTCGCCAGACTAACAACTTTGAATAGCAAACTTTCAACTGTTCTCTATCTTTAACCCCGATGAAATATTACATCATTGCAGGAGAAGCTTCGGGAGATTTACACGGCAGCAATTTAATAAAAGAGCTGCTAAAAATAGATACTTCGGTTACTATCCGTTGCTGGGGAGGAGATATGATGAAGGCTGCCGGAGGTGAGGTGGTAAAGCACTACAAAGACCTGGCATTTATGGGCTTTATAGAAGTGGTAAAAAACCTGCCTGTCATTTTAAACAATCTTAAATTTTGCAAAAAAGATATTCAACTATTTGCACCTGATGTAGTAGTACTGATTGACTATCCCGGCTTTAATCTGCGTATAGCAAAATGGGCTAAGGAGGCTGGCTTTAAAGTAATCTATTACATCTCACCACAAATATGGGCATGGAAGGAAGGCCGTGTAAAAGGGATAAAAAAATGGGTGGATAAAATGCTGGTCATCCTGCCGTTTGAAAAAGATTTTTATAAACGATGGGAGTATAAAGTTGAATACATCGGCCATCCCTTGGTGCAGGTGGTTGAAGAAGCGGTTCAGCATAAGAATGATCAACCACTCTTTTGTTATGATACTGCATCCGGTAATGAAATTTCAGTTTCTGCAGATAATTTTTCATCACAAAAAAAATTGATTGCCTTACTGCCCGGAAGCCGCAAGCAGGAAATAACTATTAAGCTTCCTTTAATGCTTGAAGCTTCAAAAAAATTTAGTGATTATCAGTTTGTCATTGCCCAGGCGCCGGGGCAGAACTTAGATTTTTATAAAGAGATAGTAGCTGGTTATCCCGAGGTTTTAATTGCACTCCAAGGTCAAACATATTCTTTATTAACAAGAGCTGCTGCCGCCCTGGTTACATCGGGCACTGCTACATTAGAAACCGCTTTGTTTGGTGTGCCCCAGGTAGTTTGCTATAAAGGTTCAGCCATCTCTTACCAAATAGCAAGGCGCCTGGTGAAAATAAAATACATATCGCTTGTAAACTTAATTCTGGATAAACCGGTAGTAAAGGAGCTTATCCAAAATGAGTTGACTGTACAAAATATTAATACGGAGTTGAATGAAATTTTGCACAATGAAAACCGCATCACCCAAATTAAAAACAATTATAGCGACCTGAAAAAGCTCCTGCAACAGGGCGGCAACGCGTCATCCAGGGCAGCACAGGAAATTGTAGGATTTTTACAGGCTACTTCTTAAAAGCCAGTTTGATAATGAGAATAACCAGTGCCAGCAAAAACAATAAAATACTAAGGCGGTTTATGCCGTGCATGTATTTTACAAAATTTGATTTTGGCCTGTCAGGATCTGGTTTGCGCAGGTATAAATATTCGGCTATTTGCTTGAGTACACCCATAAAAACTGTATTTATAAAGATACAGTTGAATAGCGAAAAAGTTTGGCGAAACCTTTATGGCGCCGGGTTGAGGCGTACTGTATCTTGTTTTCTTGCAGTCGCCCGCCTGTTTAAACAATCGGGCGATGAGCCAAACTGCCGGCTTGGTTTGCTGCTTCTTTGCTTCGCTTTTTTGGAGTCGTTTTTAACTGCAACAGGTTGAAGAGAAGTTTCAAAATAAGTAATGAAATTGTGTAGATACGTATTCATTTTCAATAGGAGTTTAGGATATTGAGACGTCATTTTTTCTTCAGGGTTTTTTCAAAGGTTGTTAATAAAGGATATATCCAAACTTAGGCATTCATACTAAAAATGTCAAGTGATAAGCGGTGAAAACTGAAAATGTGAAGGTGAAATTTTTTAAAAACTTAAGGAATAAAAGGATACCCATTATCATCGTGTTTTTGCCTGATTTCTTTTTGCACTTCATTTGGTGCTTTCATATTGTTATACCTTAATTTTAATGATAAGGCATAGCCATCCAGGTCGGGAAATAAACTTGAGCGATTCAGGTTCATCATTTGTAATTCCCGCAACGCTACTTTCTTTTCGGTAGAAGGTATTTCTAGTTTCACTACTGCTTTTGGTAAGTCATCGCCTAAAAAAAGAAGCTGCTCCATAAAAGGTGCAGCAGATGTACCGGTGCTTAAAAAAATAGATTGCTGAAGTGAATAGCGCCGGTTCATCCGGAAGGGCTCTACCGGGAAAACAAGACTTTTATTGTTTTGAAAAAACAGTACTTCAAAAAGCTTTTCGTTGATCAGGTTTTGTGTTTCTTTTAAAGCGGTACCAAACTCCTGTGCTAAAACCTCCAATGATGTCTTCTTTAAGTGTTCGGTGTTAAGGCACCAGATGGCAATACAACTATCTTTCTGTATCAGGCAAAATTCAAAGGCAAAATAGGCGGCAATAAAAGGAGATTTGGTTAAATCAAGCAGCCGGGTAGGTGCTCCATGATGCTGCATCAGCGCCAACCATTCAATGAGGTGTTCAGGTGTTTCATCCTTGCTGAGGTAATTTCGGGCTCCGCGCTGAAACTCTGCTACAAACCGGGCTTCAATACTATTGTGAAATTGAATAAAATCAGTTCGTTCAATAGCATTGTTTAATATCCATTCCGCACTTGCCTGCCCACGGAAAGCCCAATTTTGAGAAAAATTTTGGATGTATAATTTAGCTTCGTGCCAGGATGATAGGCGTACTGTTGTATAGTTGTAATTAGCCATAAACAGCAGTACAAAAAAGTTGGACCAAAACCTATCGTTCGTTTACAGCCATTGTTCCTTCTTTTAAAAGACCAATTATCTCTTTTAGCGAAGTATTCATTGTTTGCATTTGCTGGAAATTGGCATAATTGATCTGGCTGTTCACCCAACGCAGGTACACAGCTTCATTATCTAAAGCATTAAGGCCGGTATGTTGGTTGAAAGCTTCGGGAGTAAATGGTTCAAAGCGGTTGGTCATAATGTTAGTGTACTGTATTACGAATTTAATTCATTTCTCTAATTCTGCATTGCTTCTACTTTAACGGGAATTAATAAAGTAGAAATACACGAAAACTATCCTGGTGTTTTTACTAACTAAGAGATCAAAAGTTGAAGTTATAGCCCACGTTCACAACCGGTTTATTACCATAAGGTGACCCGGGCTTTTGAAGTACGTCGTACATAATAGTAGTGATGAACGCGCCGTTTGCAGTTGGTGCCACAATTCCACCACCCGCTAAAAAGCTCGGAACTATTTCAGCATCCAATTTATATTTTCCCGGAGCATTGCCTTGATAGTAAGTAATGTTTCCAAAGATATAATTAGCCTCAGGTTGAATTTGAATAAAAAATTTTTGCACCGGATAAACGCGGGCAAACAAATTCAACCCGGTAATGCCTTGCACAGATTTGCTAAGGTCTCTGCCGTAATAATCTTCTACTTTTTGGCTGGCATAAATTAAATTAAAACCTACACCTGAAGAGAAATATTTATTAAAGCGATAGCCTATCTGGGGAGATAAATTAATTAAAGTGTAGCTGCCAAACGAAAGCCCGAGGCTTCCACCGGCAAAGAGTTTATCCTTCCTGATTCCATCTGGCTTTTCTTCGTCTTGCGCATGTACAGCCCTGCTGAAAAAAACAAGAGCTGCAAGAACTAACAGTTTTTTCATATTCAATTAATCAAAAATTTTCCCTGCATTTAAAATATTGGCAGGATCAAATAACGCTTTAATGCTTTTCATCAGCCGCATTTGAACCGGGTTAAAAACAATTGGTAGATAATCTTTCTGCACAAGCCCTATGCCGTGCTCCCCACTGATGGTTCCGCCGAGGCTTTTTACTAACTCAAATATTTCAATGATCCCTTGTTTTAAAGAACCATTCCATTGTTCATCGCTTAGCTCGCCTTTTATGATATTTACGTGCAAATTGCCATCACCGGCATGACCGTAACAAACCGAATGAAAACCGTATTTCTTTCCAATCTCTTTTACACCTTTAAGCAGTACGGGTAATTCGGCTCTTGGCACAACTGTGTCTTCTTCTTTATATACCGAATGCGACTTCACCGCTTCACCAACGCGGCGTCTTAACTTCCATAACTCCGCTTTTTGCTGGGCGTCATCGGCAAATAAAATATCACCCGCATTAAAGCCCATTACTATTTCAGAGATACCCTCCATTTCTTTCATCAATACATCTATGTCATTGCCATCTACTTCAATCAGCAGGTGGGCCTGCGTTTCATCATTCATGGGTACAATGCAGTCATTTACAAAACGCATGCTCCATTCAATGGCATCCCGCTCCATAAATTCCATTGCGCTTGGTACAAAGCCGGCAGCAAAAATGGCGCTAACCGCTGCGCAGGCGTCAACCGGGTCTTTAAAGGGAACCAGCATTAACAGATCAAGCTTAGGTAAAGGAATTAACCGTAATACCGCTTTAGTGACAATCCCCAGTGTTCCTTCGCTGCCTACAATCAATTGAGTAAGGTTGTAACCTGTTGCGTTTTTTAGCACGTTGGCGCCTGTCCAAATAATTTCGCCGGTTGGCAAAACCACTTCAAGGTTTAGTACATAATCTTTTACTACGCCATACTTTACGGCTTTTGGTCCGCCGCTGTTTTCGGCAATGTTGCCGCCAATCATACAGGAGCCGCGGCTGCTTGGGTCGGGAGGATAAAAAAGTCCTTTCTCTTTAATAGCATTTTGCAGTACTTCTGTTATTACTCCGGGTTCGGTTACTACCTGCAAATTGCGTTCATCAATATTGATAATTTTATTTAATCGTTCGACAGATAATAACACGCCACCTAAGTGTGGTAAAGCTCCGCCACTTAAACCCGTACCGGCGGCACGTGGCGTAACCGGGATTTTATATTGATTGCAAATCTTTAGTATTGAGCTTATTTCTTCTGCGTTGCCTGGCTTAATTACTACATCAGGCAAAAAATGCAGGTCTTCTGTTTCATCATGTGAGTAATGATGCAAAACTTCTTCGTCAACGAAAACATATTTTTCGCCGCAAATTTGTTGAAAAAGGAAAAGGTGCTCAATCGCCAGTGAGGAAGACACAGCGGTTATCATAGGCATAAAAGTCGGGTAAATGCAGGAAACTTAAAAGCTAAAATTTAAGATGAAACCCGAGATGAGAAATGCCATACTGTATTGAGCTACAAAATAAAATTTTTTACGGTTTCACGTTTATCGTTTCACTTCTTAAATTTTATTGACGAAAGGAGGGACACATACTTTGGCGGCTGTTACCATTATACTGGTCAAACAACCCTTGTTTAACCAGTGAAAATTCAAATGCCCCACGGGTGCCGTTGTATGTTTTTAGCGACGACATAGTAGCATCGTAGCTAAACGTAAACGTATAATCTTTTAAGCCTACGCCTATCATTGGAATAATGGCCTCTTTATGACGGTAGTATAAACCGCCAATCAAGATTGTTTCGCCATCACCGGAAAGATTATAATGCGCATTGGCACCGCCTACCAGTTCTGATAAAGATGTTTGGCGGGAATAATAAATGTTCGGGTTAAAAATCCATTGGTCGTTTAGCTTAATGCTGGCATTTAAAAAGCCGGTAGAGCGCATGGGCAGACGGCTATCAGCATCAATAGCATCACTTACAAAAAAAGATTCATTGGGGCGGTTTACATGAGAGGCGGAAAAGCCGGCATTCACATAAACTTTATCAGTAGGGAAATAGGCATAATTCATTCCTACCTGTACATCGACGTAACTGATGTTATTACGGTCCAGCACCACGCCTGTTGGAATTTTATTATCAAAAAAATGGCCGTCAAACTGATCGGGGAATTTTAAGTTAGTTGTGTTAATTTGTTTATTAACCCATCCTACATTAAAGCCCAAACTTAATAAACTTGAATAGGCTAAGGTTTGATGATAAGCTATAGAGCCGTACACTTTTGTAGAAGTCAGGTTACCACTTCCGGCTACATCACGGAGTATGACACCACCAATGCCCGCCCAACCATTATCACTACTGTTGCGCAATACCTGCACATCGCCAAAAGCACTCATGGTTTTATAAGGCACCTGCATAACAGATGACCATTGGTTGCGGTAATTCATTCCCAGGCGATAGTCACCATCTGGTATAAATCCCGTATTAGCGGGGTTAGTGGTTAAAGGCGAATTGAAAAATTGTGAGAAATGCAGATCCTGGCTAAAGGCTGATGCGGATAGCAAAAGGCAGACTGCAAAAAAGCTGGGTATGTACTTCGTTTGTTTCACTGGTAAAAAGTCGTTTGCTGCGGTTAACAATCTTCTCTTTTGCAATTGGTCTTGATAAAGTTCCGGCTTCATCCCGATAGCCATCTGAATTCCTATTCGAGTTCTCTAATCAGGTCTTTTATTCCATCTTTTGATGGTTTTTCTTTTCATACTCTTTAGAAAAGCCATGTCACCACGATCGCGAAATATCCAAGAGTCCTTCTATGTTCAGTTTATCTTATAAGCGTAATATCTCCTGTCTTCTGAAACTTTTTTCCATCGGCAAATTCTACATCCATTGTATAAGCATAAACATCCATTGGCAGGAGTTTGCCTTTATATGTTCCATCCCACCCTATACGTTTATCGGCTGTCTCAAAAACTTTTTCTCCCCAACGGGCATAAATAGCAAACTTCAATTTGGCAATTCCAAAGCCCCGTACAAACACTTTACTGTTTACATCACCGCTTTGCGGCGTAAATGCATTGGGCACATCAACTGCCGGTTCAATTAAAGTAGTTACCTGGGCACAAAATTCAGCGGCACAACCTGCCGCATTATATGCCGTTAAACAAGTAGTGTAAACAGCCGTTAAATTAAACTCATGCTGTAGTACAGTTCTGGAAGTAGTCAACAAAGAATCGCCATCACCAAATACCCACTTAAACCGTATAGCATCAGAGCTTGATAAATTGGTAAAAGAAATAGGCGTATTAACCTGTGGAGGTTGTGGTGAGGCGGAGAAACTTGCTGTTGGTATAGGTGCAACTGTAATTGTAAATGTGGTGGTGTCAATCTTATTACAGGTATTAGAATCAATAGCTATCAATTTAATTGTATAAGTACCGGGAATAGTATAGGTATAATTAACAGTTGATCCTGTGGTTTGGAGTGGTGTGCTGCCATCACCAAAATTCCAAATGAATTGCTCCCCGCCAACCGACTGGTTACTGAAAACCGCATCGTATGGTGCACAACCGGCAGACGGTGTTTTAAAAATTGCTTTTACATTAGCAGCAACACGCAAAGTATCAATTTGTGTTTCCGGGGAATTACAATAAGATGTATCGCTCAATAGCAATTTTACTACATAGGTGCCGGCATTAGCATAGGTATGAAAAACTGGCGCCGGCCCGGTGGTTACAGTTGGCGAACCGTCACCAAAATCCCAGGTAAAGGTTTGGCTACGGAATGGAATACCCGCGGGTGCTATAGACAAGTTATCGAACCGGTAACGAAAAGTATCACAAGGAGGACTTAGCTTAACAGCATTAAACCGGGGTGTTGCCTGGTTATCGCCAACTTTTACTGTGGTATAACTAGTATCGCGGGGGAAGCATTTGGTTGAATCAATAGCCACCATCATTACCCTGTATGAACCAACATTCAGGTAAGTGTGCGATGTGTCAGGCTTTGTGGTAAAAATACTAGGGGATCCATCTCCAAAATTCCATTCATAAAGAAGGGCAACCTGGATAGTATCAGTAAAGTCAACCGTAAGTGGCACACAGCCTACACTATCGCGGGGCACACCATTTATCGAAGGTCGCACATCACCCCTGGTGCCTGCAAAATTGAAGGCGATTTTTACCATGGCAAGGTTACACCGGTCATTGGGTTTTGTACGGGCCCAAACATCTGTTGGATATGTAGGAAAAGCAAGGTTATTATTACAACTGGCACAGATAGCTTGATATATGACACCGTTCCTGTCAAACCGGCTTGTGCCACCATCAACATGGTCACCAATATCGCCGCCGTTTTGTCCAAAAAAGCTACCATACAATTGCGAAACGGCATCTTTTTGTAAAACAAAAAAGTAAAAATCCTCGCCTAAACCGGATGCTCCGGGATCAGCATTTGTTTTAAGTGCATCTGGTGTGACCGGCAAGCCCAAAACGCCGGCACTCGGGAAACCGGTTCCTACTTTTCCACCCCAGCCAGAGATGTAAACATTTTCGCAACGGTCAACAAGAAAAGCAACCGGTGAAATATCTGGTTCCGCCTGCCCTTTACCAAACATGGTAGAATATACATAAGCCGAAAGGTCGGATTGCATTTTAGCAATAAACTGTTTGCCATTTGCCTGACTCCAGGCTGCATTTCTAGGCTGCCAGACACCTGTTGTCTGGCCCATGATGTAAGGGAAACCTTTATCGTCAAACTGAATTCCATAAATCTGATCTATCGCTCCAGTGCCGATATAAGAAGTACGTACAATGCCGGAGCCATCAGGTGTTAGTATAGTTACAAAGCCATCTATATTACCAAATGGCGTAGGACCAATAGTACCTCCTTTGGGACCGGGTAATTGTCCTGCCGCAGCACCACCTGTGCTGGCTGTGCCGCCTGCTACATATATATTTCCATCAAGAGGATTAAGGGAAAGTACATAAGCAGCATCGTCTTCACTACCTCCCAGATAGGTACTGAATAGAACTGTGTTTAAGGTAGGAGCAAGTTTTATAACAACGCCATCCTGTTTTCCACCAGGCAAATTTTGTATAGCATTTATTCTAAAAAAACGGTTTGAATCAACTGAACCAGTTGACCTGGTACAAGAGGCCACATAAATATTTCCGGCACCATCAATATTTACTTCACTTCTTGAATCGTCGCCATAGTTCCGCGCCAACGAAGTTGCGGCCGATCCATTGTAAGAATTAATGTTGGCGCCATCGTCATCGGTACCACCTATGCGAACAGAGCCTATAAGACCATTACCTGCAGCATTTAATTTAGTTACGATGATGTCAAACTTCCCTCCCAGCCCATATAAGCCGGTGCCAACTGTTGGATAGTCAGAAGAGTTAGATCGTCCGGCGACAATAAGTTCGCCCTGCGGACTTACAATTAAGCTATGCGGTAACTCATTGCCTTTGCCACCCAGGTACGTGGCATAAGCACGTTGCCTGCCATCGGGTGAAAGTTTAATAATACCAATATCAATAGGCTGGTGACCATCATTAGCACCGCCGCCATAATTTGTTTGATATGCTCCTGGAGAAACCGGGAACCCCTGGCTAAATAC
>JAQBNG010000078.1 GCA_028288675.1 Flavisolibacter sp.
GTGGACTTTGTCTGTTCGGCCCTTAGCCCTAACTGCAGGCTTAGCTTTTTGCTTAGCGTAGTGTTGTAATTAACATAAGCAGCATAGATATTTTCGCGATAAAAGAAATGATTGGTGCGAAGCGGATCCGGTACCAGGCCGTTGTTATTAAAATAAAAACGGAAGTCGTTATCTGATTCTACCCGGCTGGCTTAAACGCCAAGGTCAATTTTTGTTTCCCTGGTAAAGGGGTGCGAAAAATCAATCTTCCCCGAACGGATCTCGTAGCCATTTGGAGTAGCGGTGTATAAATTATCCTGCGATTTCTGCGTGGCTGACAGGTCAACAAAGGTGTTGTAATAATTGCCGTAGCCACGATTGGTGATGCGGGCATAATCAAGGTCCGTAGAAAGGGTGGTGCCAAACGTATCCAGTTTGGCGGTATAATGCAGGTTGCCCGTGTAGCTTTTAAAGGTGTTGGTGTTGTAATTATTAGCATCAATATATTGGGCAGGCTTAACCGGTGATGTGCCGATATAAGTATCGGTAAGAAAATCAGATTTAGCGGTATTGGTAACAAAGTTAAACATGCCGCCTAAGCTGTGCTTGCTGTTGATGTCATAATCGGCACCAAGGCGAACAGATGGTGGACCAACCACTCTGAAATTGCCGGTTGCCACCTGGTCGAAATACGTGTTTTTGGTAGGCGTATAAAATATACGGGTGAAGGTGGCTTCGCGGCCACCAACACGGTTATTGAAATCTACAAAAGCAAAGGCGTTCAGCTTACCCGATTTTACGTTAACGTTGGCGCCGCCGGAATAAGCATGTTGCTTAAAGTTATAATTATACGCCGCGTTGATGCTTCCATTGATGCCCTGCATCGTGTTCTTCTTCAATACAATGTTGATGATGCCCGAAGAACCTTCTGCATCATAACGGGCAGAGGGATTGGTGATGATCTCGATGCTTTTTATATTTTCAGCCGACATGGTTTCAAGCAGGTTGCGCAGATCCCTTGCAGAGAGATGCGTTAAACGGCCATCGATCATTACAGTTACGCTGCCCCTTCCATTAAGCTGGATGCCCCCGTCCTGGTCAATAAAAACACCGGGTGCTTTCGCCAACACATTAAAAGCATTATTGCCGGCAGCCATAGCGGTGCCTTCAACCGATACAACCATGCGGTCGGCCAGTTGCACAATAGTAGGGCGCAGTGCGGTGATGTTGACATTCTGCAGACTCTTCGCTTCCGACTTTATAGTGATGGTGCCGAAGTCTTTGGAGAAGCCGGGGCCTCCTGTGATGAAGCTATCAGTTTGCTGTTTAGCAAATCCAATGGCAGTGAATTGCAGGAAATAAGTGCCGGCTGCCGGGGGTTCTATTAAAAAGCTGCCGGTGGAATCGGTGATAGCGGCAACGGCAGGCAGTGCTCCTTTTACAGTGCTAAACAAACCAACATTTGCAAAGCGAAGCGGCAGCGATTTTTCATCCACCAGTTTGCCTTGTATAAAACCTTGTTGTGCAAAGCTGGTAATGAAGGAAGCCAGGGTAAGAAGAAGCAGGGTAAGTTTTTTCATACTATACAAGTTGGTGTTTATTGAAAGCGGTCAAGTTATACGAAAACATTCGTTCATTTGTAACCGTTCATCCTTTTAGATACAGCGAAATAAGGCCGTAAGTTGCGGATACACTTGTCAAATCCTATCATTTTGGATGCAGTGCATCTATTGTTCGCCGCTCATCTAATTCTGTATAGAATAATAAAAACCCTTTTTCTAATTTACCCTTTGTATGCTACAGTGTAACCGGTTTGATTCCTCTTTACCAATAGAAGCCCAGCCCTTCAAAGAAGGTAACAGGGTGACCTTTTCTTCCTTTTACGATTGCGAAGTAGTGCATTACAATGCACCCACTTATAGCATTAAATATGTGCTGCAGGGAACCGAGCATTACTTCCTGCACGGAAAAAAGTTTTCGGTGAGTGCAGGCAATTTTTTGCTGGTGAACAACCGGCACCCGATTGATTTCTTTATCCGTTCCAGGAAGAAGGTGAATGGGTTTTGTATACACCTGGAAGAAGGCCTGTTACAGGAGATGTATGCGCAGGCCATCTTTAGCGGAGAGCAACTATTGGACATGCCTTTTGAGAAGCCGGAGGTGCCGCCATTTGAAGAAATTCTTTATTCGGATAAAGAAAATAAACTGGGCAGTTTCCTGCGCCAAATGGCCGGTGGCTTTGATGCAGATTCAGGAACCATTGCGGCAGAACCTGCGGCTTTGTACCACCATCTTTCGCAACACCTTTTACAGGTACAAAAAAGTTATCCCAAAGGAGCCGGCGGCTTAGGAATAGTAAAAAACAGCACCAGGAAAGAATTATTCCGGCGGCTGGAGGTAGCCAAAGAATTACTGGATGTTCAGGATATAGAAGGTTTGAATATTGACTCCATTGCGCAGCAGTGTGCACTTTCCGGTTCTCATCTTTTCCGCAGCTTCAAAAAGTTGTATGGTATATCGCCTTATCAATATCAACTGCAGCAAAAAGTAAAAAAGGCCGCGCTTTTATTAAGGACTGCTACTATGCCTGTGACAGAGGTCGCTTTGCTTTGCGGCTTCGCCGATCTTGCTTCTTTTAGTAAGGCATTTAAAAAGTTGAACGGACAATCGCCTACGTCTTTTTTATCAGGAGAATTTGCATGCAAATAATAGTATGAATTAAACAGGCAACGGCAACTTTATAGTATTACTTCTGCCAGTCCTAAAAACCTTTTACATTACCTTACTTTTAGCACCATGAATTTACTCGGCAACCTTCTCTGGCTTCTCTTCGGTGGATTATTTTCTGCTATCGGTTATGTTGTTGGAGGCTTTGCACTTTGCCTTACCATCATAGGTATCCCTTTCGGGCTTCAATGCTTTAAGCTCGCTGCATTCGTACTTTGGCCTTTTGGCAAGGAGGCTGTTAGTACACCCTCAAGCGGTGGTTGCTTAACGTTGCTGCTAAATATCATCTGGATATTTTGCGGTGGCATTTGGGTTGCCCTCAGTCATATTGTTTTTGGGCTATTACTTTTCATAACTGTCATAGGTATTCCATTTGCATGGCAACATTTTAAGCTGGTTGAAATATCATTGATGCCCTTCGGAAAAAGAATTGTAGATAAAGATTGAGTACCTGCGATCATGTTTCACATGATGGATTAATTGTTTACAGGTGCATATTTTTAGCAAGTAAATTCGATTGGCCGGGCTTGTATTTTGCGCCTTCTCATCAACAGCGATCCATAGAAGTTGCTCATCCGGGCTTCTAAAACCCATCCATATATGTAGCAGTAGTAAAGGCTCCTGCTACTGCAATTGATATCCCACGTTGTGTACTTTTACAAAGGCACAATGTTTTATCACTAACCATCCTTTAGGCATATAAGCTGTAAATATGAAAAAGACATATGACCAGGTAGACCTTAGTTTTACAATTGATAATGAACCGATAGAAGGTGTGTTGGCAGGCGATTATATCCATTGGACCTTTACTTCAAAAAGTCCTGCCTTCTTACACTATGTTGCTGATGGTGTGCTGCATAGTTCTGCCGGTTGGAAAGGTACCATACCAAAAGAGATACACATGTTGTATAAAACCATCTGGACGGCAGCAGAGGCCAAAGGCTACGGCTTTGATGAATGAATTATTTATGTGGTGGATTTACCTGTGGTATCTCGTACACTTCTCCACTTGATAAAAGATGCATTTTAAGGTTCCTGGCTGTTACAGGCTTGTCTTCGGAAAACTCGTCCATGTTAGTTGCTTCTATCTCAAAGCCTTCAATTATTATCACAAGGCCGGTGCCTACCACCTCTATGTTTGTACCTTCTTTTACCAGGATAGCCGTGTCTTCTTCTATGCCTATCCCAATTGATGTTGGGTTGGTAATAATAACCTGCGACATGCGAACAAACCTGCCACGATGAACGAAGTGCGTATCTATACAAACATCTTTTAAAAACTCAAGCCCGGTTGTTACTTTAATTTGTCCGCCCAGTTCCTGCACTTCTTCGTTACCGGCATAAATCATTGGGGTAGATAAGGCCATGGCGCCGGCACTTGTACCTCCAATCACTTTTTGCTTGTGTATATATCCATCTTTCAATTGGGTAAGAAAATCAGTGCCTCCATAATAAGAGGTCAGCTTTAGCTGGTCGCCACCGGAAAAGAAAACGCCGTGCGCATTTTTTATCCGTTCTGTTAGATCGTCCTCTAACACTTCTTTTCTTGAGTTGTGATGGATATGTCCTACCTGCGTAATGCCTATCTCTCCAAACGCTTTTATATAGTCCTTGAAGGAATCGTCACCTTCGCTGCTGGCCGTTGTTACAACTTCTACAATAGGGTCTCTTTTATGCATCGCATCTTTGAAAGCCTGCAATACTTGCAGCTTAATAAAGTCGGATGGTTTCTTTTTGTTGGTAGGTTTATCTTCTCCTTTATTTTCCTTTCCGCCTATTACAACCAGTGTGCCTGTTGGTACCGGGCAATGGTTCTCTTCTGTGCTTCCTTTACGTTTCATTGTTCCATATTTGAGATTAGGTCCATACAATTTTTAAACCAGCACTTTACTGATAAGCTTTGTTTGTACACCATCCTATACATCACCTTCATTATCATTTTCTTCATCACTTACAGTGGCCCTGTCGCCGCCTAATATCCTGTCTTCCTTATTTGCGTTATCGTATTCAGATGCCTCTTCTTTTACAATCCTGTCAAGGTCGGTGGTTGGCTCCTCTGTACTTGCCGGCCCGGTACCTCCGCCAGTGTTTTCGTTCTGCCTGTTGCGTTCATTCTCATTCCATGTTTCGTTGATATTGTTAAGCTCTGTTCCTTTATGGAGCCCTTTTGCCATGATATAAAATTTTAAAGAAAATAAATAGATGTGCTGACTGGAAACCATTGTGCTAAGATGTTAGCACTCTTCTTTGAAGAAGCCTGGCTTTAACGTCAGTAATAAATAATAACTGTTTTACCAGGGACGCATACTCAACATTTCAAACTGCCAGGTTCTTATTAAACGCATAGTATAATATGCCGCCAACAGGAGGTACTATCAGCACAAGGATAACCCATACAATGTTGCGGTTTTCCTTTTCCTTGTTGGTTCTATAGTCTTTTAAAACATCTATTACACTCCATACCCAATGCACGCCACCAAGCACAAATGTGCTGATGAGCAGTGCATCGCCTATTTCGTTATACCTGTTGGCTCTTAAGCCTACGGCAAGAATTAAAATAAGAAAAGTGAAGAGGCCGAGTATAAGGTTGGGATGTTTGGAATAGTCTCTCATACAATAAATAATTAAATGTTCATGTCTTTAATGCTACCTGTTTACGCTAAAAAATTTTATGCCATTTTTAATGAAATGCGACGATACATCAATATTGTTTGCAGGTGAAGAAAACTGTTGATAATGTTATTGACAACGTATCTCAGTTGTTGATGATTGTTCCCGTTTGTAGAAGCACAGCAAGGGAAGAAGGCCTGCACCAATGTTTAATAAATGAAGAACCATCTTTTATAAAAATGGCATCTTTTTTAGGCCCTACAAAAGATCATTAAACATAAAAATAAATCTATGGCACAAGATAACAACAACCGAAAAAGCCAGGCAGAACAGCTGGGCGATCAACAGAAAGGTAAGTCGGGAAGGCGGCAAGGAAAGGCGCCACAGACTACTGCAACAGGAGGACAAAATAATGGTGGCCAAACACAAAGGGCAACCGATAAGCCCGGCGGAAATAAACGTGGTTCGGGTAGTTGATGGTTTACCGGATTAGTAGTTATAGAAATTGTATAGTTGCAAGTAAGGCTCCCGGGAGCCTTACTGTATTAATGGATAGTATGCACGAGTGATTATATATCATCTTGTTTAAAATTAAAGCTCAGCAGTAACAATTGATCTATCTTTCAGTCCCATAAAATTTATTGAAACCAAAACTTTATACCCGCCTTATGAGAAAGAACCTCTTTCTTCTTTCTATTGCCTGCTTCTGTCTTTCAGCAAATGCCCAAACAGTTATCAGTGTTTCTTCCACTACCGATCTTTATATTTCACCAGGTACTTTATTTTCTCCCGGTGGAATTTCATTGGCTCCTTCCGCAGGCTTTAACCTGAAGGGAATGAAGCTTGATAAGGCTACTACATTGGTGCATCCTTCGCTCAATAAATATGTTTTAAACACATTACGTTTTAGTGGCAATACCAACCCTTACAGCGGCACCATTCAATTTTATTATAATGATGCGGAACTGAACGGATTGGCCGAAGCAAGTTTGCAGGTGAATGTACATAATGGAAGCTCGTGGCTGGCGTTTAACTCCGCTGCCAACGATGCCATTGGTAATAGTGTGCTTTCCTCTGCAATAACGGCGAGGATATTAAATGAAATAGCGGTGGCCAGCGTCACTTCCCCACTGCCTTTGCTATGGGGCAGTGTTGCCGTTAGCCGCCAGTTGCAAACAATAAAAATTGTATGGACCACATGGCAGGAAACTAACGCCGGTCATTTTAGTATTGAAAGAAGCGAAGGTGGAAGCCGTTGGCAAACATTGATTGATAACCTGCCCGCAACCAATACCACAACAGCAAAAGAATATGCAGCAATTGATACGGCCTATCGTTCCGTGCGGCTATTTTACCGCATTCGTGAAACCGATCTGGATGGAAGAACCTCATACTCGCCGGTTGCGACGGTTGCGGCGGAAAATGAAACGATCCATTTACAACTTTATCCCAACCCTGTCCATACTTTCTTTTACATCAGCAATGTGGGCAATGGAACTATAAAACAAGCTGCCCTGTATAACAACGCCGGCGCCCTGGTAAAAACATGGGCTGGTACACAAGCTTACTACGATATAAAAGAGCTCAAAGCTGCTGTCTATCATCTTAAAATTGAATTGAAAGATGGCAGCATTCAACATGTCAAAATCAACAAGCAATAAATCATAATCTTTAATTCATCAGTATGAGAAATCTCGTTTTCGCATTTTTTCTTATTGCCTCGTTCCAGCTTCATGCGCAGGTGGGCATTGGCATCGCCACTCCAAATACTTCTGCACAATTAGATATCACAAGCACTGACAAGGGTTTATTGATACCGCGTATGTTAAGTACTCAGCGTTCGATCATACCGTCTCCTGTAGCGGGTTTGCTGGTCTTCCAGACAGATGCGCCGGCCGGCTTTTATTATTATACAGGTTCGGCGTGGCTTGCACTATCAACGGGGCCTTCTTTAGTAAGCAGGCAAACGTTTTCGGTGCCCCTTTTATCTTCTGCCGGCACCTATAACACCGGTGGAAGCACCTTGTTTACTTTTACGCTTACCAGTGCCGGTATCTATACAATTTCGGGCTTTGGCAAGCAAAACGAAGGAGGCAGGTATGGATCATTTACAGTGCTTGTAAATAATGTAGCGAGGGCTATAGGAACTTATGTCCCGGCCTTTGATGATGCTACAGCAGGTGCGTTTAGTGCCACCCTATCATTGGCCAGTGGTGATGTAGTAAAAGTAATGGGATTGGCTTGGGCTACCTCAGCTTTAAGTTTTATAGGAGAAGTGAACCTTATAAAACATTGATCAAAAACGCTTTCATTTTTAATAAGAAGAGCCGGGTACTATTGCCCGGCTCTTTATACTTAATATAACATTACTTCCAGTGATACGCCGGCTTAGCTCCCATTTCAAAAATTAATTCATGGCCGTTTACTATTTGCTGATGACTGATAAAAGGCTTACGGAGCGGCTTGCCATCAAGGGTTACCTGCTGAATGTATTTATTCTCGTCGGAAAGATTGTTAGCTACAATTTTAAAAGTCCTTGCCTTGCCGCCAGCAGTAAAGTTCATTGTTAATTCTGGAAATTGCGGCGCACCAATCGCATATTCACCAGAGGCCGGTGCTACGGGATAAAAGCCCATCACCCCAAAAATATACCAGGCAGCCATTTGCCCGCAGTCTTCGTTTCCATTGATACCAATGGGTTCGTTGCGGAAGTTTTCAGTTGTGTGCTTTCTTACTAATTCCTGCGTCTTCCATGGCTGTTCGCAATAGTCGTAGAGATAGATATAATGATGTCCCGGCTCGTTATCGTGGCGATAATGCTTACCCGCAAAATTCTCATCCAGCTTTGCTGCAAAGTTTTCCTTTCCACCCATCATCTCTATCATACCCGGCGCATCGTGCATGGCGCCAAAAGCATACGTCCATTGTCCGCCTTCGGTAAAACCTTCCCATCCTCCCTCTTTGTTTTTTTCATCCCATTGCCCGTTCAATTTTCGGGGAAGCATAAAACCTGATTTTGCATCGTACAGGTTCTTATAGTTCTTACTCAACTGCATCAACTGTTTATAGTCAGCTTGCCTTCCAAGGGCTTTTGCCATCTGCGCCACTGCATAATCATCTACTGCATATTCTATAGTGCGGGAAACCGATTCTGCGGTTTTATCTACGGGTACATAACCTACCGTCTTGAAATAAGTCAGGCCAGCCTGCGCTTCATAACCTGTCCACAGGTCCCTGTCCGCATACCGTAAAATAGTATCATTACCCGGTGGAACCAATGCATCTTTCAGCAATGCCTCGTAAGCAAGTTTTACGTCATAACCACGAAACCCTTTTATATAAGCATCAGCTATAACAGGGTCGGCATGTGTGCCAATCATTATATTAGTTTCAGCAGGATTAGGCCACATAGGTAATCTTCCACCTTCTTTATACATCTGCAGCATAGCCGTTATCATTGGGTTGATACGTTCGGGTTGTGTAAACAACAATAAGGGGTGAAGTGCCCTGTAGGTATCCCATAAAGAAAAGTCAGTGTATGAATTACCGGTATGAACTTTATCATCAAAGCCGCTGTAATATTTTCCGTACTCACCCATTTCGCGGGGAAACTGCATGGTATGAAACATAGCCGTATAGAAGATCGCTTTCTGATCTTCTGTTACGCCGGCTACTTTAATGCGGCTTAAATTCTTCTGCCACCTATTGCGGGTTGATTGAACAATAGCATTAAAATTTTTGCCTGCTAATTCAATAGCCATATTCTTTCTTGCCTGTTCTATGCTGATAAAAGATGTGGCAATTCTCACCTGCACCATTTCATCTTTACGTGTTGTAAAACTGATGTAAGCACCTGACCGTGTTCCGTATCCTTCTATAGCAGAAGCAGCGACCTTATCTCCATCCCATGTACCGAATGATGTAAATGGTTTATCAAACTGTATTACAAAATATCCTTTGAAGTTTGGAAGGGCCGGGCTTATCTGGGCCGACATTCTATCAGGGTTATAACCGGTAATTTCATTCTTTCCCTGGTTGATCTTTACATATCCTTTTAGTGTTTTAATTCTTTCAGTGTAATCATTCGCCCAATGTTTTATTTCCGGATTTAAATTAATTCCCTGGATAATTATATGTGCCTCCTTTGACGAGGGAAAAGTGAACTGAAAAATTCCGCAGCGGGAGGTAGAAGCTATTTCAGCTTTGATATTTTTATTGCCATCCGCATTCAATAAAACAGAATAATAGTAAGGGGTTGACACTTCATTTGCATGGGTGAATTTAAGTGCACGGTCTTTTGGTAGAACTTTCAGGGCGCCTGTTTGCGGCATCACAGAAACATATCCATAGTCGCCCATCCAAACGGTGGGCTGGTGCGATGCCAGGAAGCCGATTATACTGTCATCTTCATAAAAATAATTCATCCGGCTCATCAGGTGTTCGCCTGTTTGTGCTACAAAATTGGTCATGGCAAAAGGAGGACCTACACTAGGCATTGTTCCGCCACCATCCAGCCCTTTTGCAAAGCCGGTGGCAGCCGTTCCAATCAACGGGTTTACGTAGTCAACTTCCTGCTTTTTTGTTACAGGGTTTTGGGTAAAACCATTTGTAAGAATGAAAAGGAGTGAAGCAAAAAGCAGTGAAGTTTTTTTCATATCAACTTAGGTTAAAAAATGAAGCTGGTTTCGTTCTATCGAATCTTTAAAAGAAACGCTTTGTTCTTCGGAAACTTTTTATAAATCCGCTTTTTGTCTATGTTTCGACAGGCTCAACATGACAAAAGCTGTCAGCCTGAGCTTGTCGAAGGCGGGTGTATAAAGTGGTTTATTATTTTATACACCGGGTGATTTATGTATTGGCGCCTATTGAACAAAGCGTACAAGAGTGCGACGCAAGCAAAGCTTCATAGTAGCACAAAAGCCGGGTTCCAAAAAAGTCAGGGTACATTTTTACGAAAAGAGGATATAAACTTCCATTAATAAAACACGGTATAAAGTGCTGCCAGTATCCCGATAATAATTGCTGACCCAACTATAAAACCAGGCGACGTGCGGAACATACTTTTATCTATAATCACAACCCTTGGATTGTCTTTGCTTTTTTTATCTGCAAGGCTCATTACCACCATTAACAACATAAGAAAAACAAACACAATGGTCATCCGGTCCATAAAAGGAAAATCGGGGAAAGCACCGTCGGTCCATCCCGGAAGAAATTTCAACACGGTGGAAAGCGGTATAGTTATAATGGCCGAAGCAAGTGCGGCAGCGGATGTCGTTCGTTTCCAAAAAAATCCTAGTAGGAAAATGGAGAGCACGCCGGGAGAAATAAAGCCAACATATTCCTGGATAAACTGGTAGGCCTGGTCAAGGTTTCGCAAAGCCGGTGCCACAGCGCAGGCAAGCAGCATTGCAACAATCACAGTTATACGACCGGTACTAACCAGCTTTTTTTCAGAAGCCGTTTTGTTGAAAAACTTTTTATAAATATCAAGTGAAAAAATGGTGGAGATGCTGTTTGCCTTACCAGCCAGCGAAGCAACAATAGCTGCAGTTAACGCCGCAAATGCAAGGCCTTTTAAACCGTTCGGCAAAAGGTTCATTAGGGTTGGATAAGAATGATCGGGTTTGACAACACCATTTAAATCTGTCATTTCTGCCTGGAACATTCCCTCCTGGTACATAACGTACATAGTAATACCGGGGATAACGACAATAAGTGGTATCAACAGTTTTAGAAAGGCAGCAAAGAGAATTCCTTTTCGTGCTGTAGGCAAATCGGCACCCAGCGCTCTTTGTATGATATATTGATTACAACCCCAGTAATTCAGGTTGTTGATCCACATACCTCCGATCAATACCGACAAGCCGGGAAGCTCTTTATAATGAGGACTTGATTTATCAAATATCATGTGAAAGTGTGAAGGAGCCTTGTCCTGAATCACACTAAGTCCTTTTAAAATATCACTGCCAAAACCAAATTTTTCCGAGATAAGCGTGAGGGCAAGATAACAGGTTACCAGCCCGCCCATAACCAGTACCAGCACCTGTATCACATCGGTGTAGCCTATCACTTTCATTCCGCCCAGTGTTACGAAAATAGAGAAAAGGGCAAGGCCCGCTATGCACCATTCGAAGCTGATACCCGAAATGGAATTAATGGCAAGTGCACCCAAATAAATAATAGAAGTAAGGTTGACAAACACATACACCAGCAACCAGAAAATAGCCATTAAAGTGGCCACCGTATCGTTATACCGCTTCGCTAAAAACTGCGGCATGGTGAAGATCTTATTCTTCAGGTAAATAGGTATGAAGAATATGGCAACAATAATAAGTGTGGCGGCTGCCATCCATTCGTAAGAAGATATAGCCAGCCCTAAGGCAAAGCCCGAGCCCGACATGCCGATAAAGTGTTCAGCGGAAATATTTGATGCAATTAATGATGCACCAATAGCCCACCAGGTAAGTGATCCTTCGGCAAGGAAGAACTCTTTCGAATCCATTCCGCCACTCTGCTTTTGATGATTCATCTTCCTGTGATAGACCCAGTAACCATAACCGGATACACCAATTAAATAAATAAAAAAGACTACATAATCAAGAGAAAGTAAACGGTTCATACTGCAGCTAGTTAGATGTTATAAAATGAAAACGAGTTGGTCATGTACTAATAATAGGAACAATAACCCGGTATTACAAAGTGTCAATCATCATCATCGTCTTTCCTGTCTTTTTTAGGTATGGTCATCTTTTTAGGATAAGGCTTATCGCCCATTGCAGAATACCATAAAATGCGGTTCAGCAGATCATCGTTTCCACTGTCAAGCTGGCTTAATAACGGCGAGGAAGATAGTAAGGTGTATTTCTTTGCATTGCCCGTAAGTGTAGTTGCACTTTTATTCATCTCGGTTAACGGGATATTATTTTTTACAAAGCTGTATGGTGTTTTATTCATGACGTCCGAAAAACAATCGAACATAGGCAGGGCAGTTGCATCCATAATATTCATTGGCGGAAGGCCTAAAATTTGCTCGATGGTGCGAACGATACAAGTCTGGTTGTAATTAGTATGTACTGTTTTTTGAAGGCGGGAGTAAGGACTCACAACAAAGCCGGTTGTTCTATACGCCGATACATGATCCCAGCCAGATTGAGAATCATCTTCGGTAACAAAAACAACGGTAGAATCCCAAAAACGACTTTTGCTCAACGCTTCAATGATCTTTCCTAAGGCAAGGTCATTATCGGCCACCATGGCCCGCGGGGTAGGAAACCCTTCCCGCATACCTGCAGTGTGATCTGCCGGCAGCGCCAATATCATCAGCTGTGGTAACTGATCACCAGGCAGCTTTTCAAAACCAGCTAATTCTTTTATGAAGTCATCTGCACGGATCTGGTCGGCAAAGCTGGCTCCATCATAGCAGGGATAAGTTGGCGACATAATTGGCCGTACCGTTGAGATGGTAGTTTCATTAGTGAAGGGTAGCACTTTACCCTGCTGGTGCAAATTATAAAAGTCTTTCCAGCCTAAACCACCTTTCCATTTTGGTGTGCAGGCCTCTCCATATATTCTTACTGTTTTGCCATGATCCAAAGCATTGTTCCAGAGAAACCCTTCTTTGTTATAAACCATAGCATCGGCCAACACATGCGGGTAACTGCGAAACCAGGCCCGGACATTTTTCTCTACGTAATCTGTTACAATAGCAGCGTCCGTCCACATGTGGCCTTCGGCAGATGATTTACCCGAAGCATAATAATTATCGAGAAGTAAAAATTGTTTGGCAAGCAGATGTTGATTAGGTGTAACGGTGTCTCCGAAAATACACAATGACTTCATTCCATTTCCTTCGGGCATATCGCCCAACACCTGGTCGTAGGTCTTGTTTTCTTTTATAATATAAACCACATGCTTAAAAACAGATGGCTCACCAATACGTTCCGGTACTGGTTTAGGCGCTATGCCTTTTCTCGGCGCTAACTTTGAAAGTCTTGTTCTGAATAAAAGGTTTGCATTTTTTACCCTTGTTGTATAAGAATTCAATGTGTTCTTATCGGGCAAAGGAATAATAGAAACGGTAGCTTCCTGCTGGTGCGCCTGGTATTGTTTATTGGTACTGGCTCTTGCGCCTTCACCTTCAAGGTTGGCTACATATAAAGTTTGTTCAGTGAGAGCAAGACCTGAGGGGTAAGCCTCTGTTGGAATAAAGCCTTCAATAACACTTTTGCCTTTTCCTGAAGCAGAGGAGTTGTTGCCTAAACTGATAACGGCAACCGCATTATCCATACCATTCGCAACATATAAAGTGGTGCCGCTGTTATTAATGGCAACAGCATTTGGCGAGTCGCCGATGAAAGGGTTTTCATCACCATCCAACCGTACGGATATGGTCTCAACAACTTTATCTGTTGCAGTACTAATAACAGAAACATCATCGCTGTTACCATTGGCAACATATACAAACTTCTGGTCTTTGCTTATGATAACTGCATTTGGGTGCAGACCTGTTTCAATTTCCGTTTGCAACTTTCCGGTTTGCAGATCAATTACCGAAACCGTACCTAAAGCTGTAGCACCTGTACGGGAATCAACATATACTTTACCGTAAGGAATACCTGCTGTTTCCTTTGAAGTATCAGCAGGCACGGGGCCTGCCCAGTTGGTAACATATACTTTGGTTGATGAAAGAGCAATTCCAAAAGGGGCCATACCTGTAGCTGTTGTCCACACGGCTTTTTTATCATGCAGTCTGATCTTTGTTAGCTGGTTATTGCCATTTAAAACAACATATAAATAGTAGTTCTCTCCTTCTTTATTAATGGCAATATCATTTGGTATGGCTATAGGTGCAGGAGCTACCGCATTAAAGGGTATGGCATCGCTGATGGAAGCTTTCTTTCCATCCCATGTAGCCTCCATGATAAAAGATTTTTTCGTGGCAGGGTTAGAGGCGCCCCAATAGATATGAACAACATTGTTTTGCTTCAATGCTTTGATTCCCGAATAGGTACTCATAAGCCCTTTGTAAGAAGCTTCCCCGTCATAATCAAGATGGTAAAGAAGCTTGTTGTTTGCAACATCAATAAATGCCACACCGTAACGATCTTCCACTGCCAGGATTTTTTCGCCGGGCAGTAAAACGCAATCAAGACTATGGTTCTCCAGGGACGTTTTGCCAAACCGGATCACTGTTCCTGCAGGGTCAATAAAACGGTTGTAGGGTAGGAGGATCGTTTTATTATCAACCGTCAATGTAGTATCGTCATAACCACTCTTATAGCCATCTTTTGTTACTGACGTATTATACCTTTTAGAAAAAATACAAGAGGTACAGCTAAATAGCAAGATGATCGTTAAAATGTTGAAGGCAGGAGTTCTTAAAAAAGGGTTCATATTTATTTTAAGGTGAAGTCAAATAAAATGCATCTGTTGCAACCTTGCTGAAAAGATAAATTGGTTAGTGCAACTGGCATAAAAAAATTACTAAAACGTTTTAGTGGTTCTCACTTATATTTTAAAGCATGTTGTGTACTCGGCAACTACCTGCTATTTTTTATGAAGCGAATTGGAAGAAGCCTTACTTAAATAGCCGGAGATCTCCTGAATTTTATCTGTGTTGATATAATCCACTTTCAAGCCTTTCAATTGATGCCATGCGTTGGGATTATCAGGAGCAGCCCAAAAACGGATCGGCTTATTTAATACATGCGCTTTTGTTACCGCGGCTTCTATTTTCCTGTTGGAAGAATCTGCGATGGTTCCTTCGCCGTTCCATGTGGCATACCTGCGGAAGTTATCACTGAAAAGCGCCACTTTCTTAAGTGCATCGGTTGTATAAGTGTTGCTTAAATTACCATCGAAATATAGCCATGCAGGATAAGAAGTAAGCCTGGAAATTTCCGGTTGGTTGCCTGTAATAACAATTTTCAAACCAGTGCAACCCGTTATTATTTTATATTGCTGCAACACATTTAAAAGCGCTTCAAGTGTTGGCTCGGCCAGGGTTTTTAAATCAATCAATATGAGCAAACTCTTTGTGCCGTCTGCATAAACTTGGCCTTTATTCTTTTGTATTGCTTTCTGCAATGGATCAAGATAAAGCGATTGGAGTGTTTTAGCTGAAGTAGTGTCAGCTACATTGTGTGCAACGTAAAGCTTGTTGTTAAAAAAGAAAATGTCTGCTTCTATTGAGCCAAAGCCGGCGTTATATGCAGTATAAAAAGGAACAGGATGTTCATAGTCGTTATGCGCATGTGCATTGGAAACCGAATAATTAATTGGCTGTGCAAATAAGCTGGTTGAAAAAAAGCTCAAAGAAAAGATGAAGCAGGAAAGTATCTTTTTTTGATAGCAGCTATAGTGTAATAATTTCATTTCTGTTTTTAATAAGGTGGAGCTTTTACTTAAATGTAAGTTCTGCCAATACCGGGAAATGATCAGAAGGGTACTTACCATGATATGTATCTGTAAGCAAACCCCATTTGCCGACTTTAAAATGTTTGGTGATAAAAATGTGGTCTATAATTTCCATGCTCTTTTTCGACTTGCCAAATCCATTGAACGATGCATTGTTCGCATACGGATGTTTCACTTCTTTGTAAGTGTCTTTAAGGTTTCCAGAATTAGCAATCGTTTGATACCATTCGCTGGAATGCGAGCCATTAAAATCGCCTGTAAAAATGGTAGGACTATCACCTGCGATAGCCTTTATTTTTTGCAGTATCAGCTTGCTGCTTTCTTTACGGGCTGTCACACCCTGGTGATCGTAGTGCACGTTAAAAACATAAAACTTCTTCCCACTTTTTTTATGTTGTAAATACACCCAGGAACAAATGCGGTTGCAGCAGGTTGCATCCCAGCCAAGGGATGGCAGATCCGGTGTCTGCGACAACCAGAAATCGCCTTTATTCAATAGAGTAAAGTCTTCCTTTTTATAAAAAATCGCGGAGTGTTCACCTTTGTCCTTTCCATCCTCCCTGCCAATACCGTAGCGGCTGTATTGTGGTAAGGCATTGGTGATGTCATCTAACTGGGTTTTGAAGGCTTCCTGTGTTCCAAAAATATCAAAGTCATGAAAGCGTAGTAAAGCAGCAATCACCGGCGCCCTGTCAACCCATAAATTCCCACTGTCTTTTGGATTATCAAACCTGATGTTATAGGAACCGATAGTAAGTTGCTGTGCCTGCGTAAAGCACATGCAGAACACTGTGACAATAGTAAAAAGAAGTTTTTTATAATTCATGATTCTTTTTGTTTTCATATGGTGTGTAAATAGGGTTGTTTTGTGTACGATGTATTGAATAAATATATTGGATATTCTGCTATCCCGCCTTTACTGCAATACAGGTTTAGAAAATACAGGCATACCTTTTTTTGCTTTACTTGTTGAACCTCTTACCACGAGGGCAGAAGGAATTACAAGGCTTCCTTCATTTAAATTAAAATTTGTTTTTTGCAGCGCCTTAAATAAAAGCTTGGCAGCGCTTCTTCCCATCTCAAAAGCAGGTTGTGTAATGGTTGTAAGGGAAGGCGATAGGATAGAGGCGGTTTCAAGATTTGAAAAACAGACAACTTTTATGTCTTCGGGAATTTTTAGTTTCATTGATACGCAGGCTTTATAAACAGGTGTAGTCAATTTTTCAACTGATGCCACAATACCATTTGGACTGTTTACCTGTTGCAACAATTTTTTGATCAGCAGGTAGTTTTGTTTTGTATCATCGGTACAGAGCAGGATATGCTTCCTGTCTGCTTTTATCTTATACTCTTTCAATGCTTTTAGGTAACCTTCCAGTCTTTTATTGCTGATAGATAACGTTTTTGAAATACCAAGAAAAGCGATCTTATCACAACCCTGGTGTATAAGGTGTTCGGTTGCTTTATAGCTGCTCTCAAAATCGTCAGTTGTAATTTTTGCGGTTTGAACTTCATCGCACACCCTGTCGAAAAAAACCACCGGCACCCCATTGGAGATGAGCTCATTTATATGATCGCTTTTAGATGTTTCCCTTGAAACAGACAGCAGCACACCATCAACTCTTCTTCCCTGGAATTCTTTCAAAATAGTTTTTTCATTTTCAAAGCTTTCATGCGTCAAGCAGATCAACACATGATACCCGTTTTCTTTAGCTACTGATTCAATTCCATTAATGGCCAGCGAAAAAAAACTGTCAGCCACTTCAGGGATTACCACGCCAATATTTTTACTTTTTCTACCGCGCAAACTGCTGGCATAAGGATTTGGAACATAGTTTAGCCTTGCTGCAGTTTCCTGTACACGACGTTTTGTGTGTTCACTTATTTCATGGCTATCGTGGAGAGCCTTTGAGATAGTGGAAACAGACAATTTCAGTTCACAGGCAAGTTCTTTAATATTAATATTCTTCATAAGCTGGGCGGGCAATATTTGTTATTCTTAGCAATAAAAATCACATCTAAATACGGTCAGGGATAAAGCTGATGGCGAAAACGGTTTCGTAAATAAAACTAAGTCATTATGAAAATAGTCGGTCAAAAAACTTCAATTTAGAACTGCAATTTTCTTTTGCTTCAACAATAACCGCTTGCTATGCATACCACTCAAAACCAGTTCACTTCAAAAGAAACAAATCCGTTAGTTAGCCTTGATGAATGGGAAGATGATGTTCTGCAGCGCTACCCGGAACCGGACAGTATTGCCACAGCAAAAACTACCGAGGAATACCGTAATTACAATGAGCCTGCCAGGGATACGGTGAAAGAGTTTTACCGGTTAAACCATACCTATCAAACATTTGATTTTGTACAGGAAAAGCGCAACAACTATTTAAAGTTTGATAAAAAGGAGATGCCTGTTTGGGATGCATTTCAGTTTCTGAATCAATTGGTTGATGATTCGGATCCAGACACCGATCTGGACCAATTTCAACATTTGCTGCAGACGTCAGAAGCAATTCGCCGTGATGGTCACCCTGACTGGATGGTGCTTGTTGGCCTGATGCACGATATGGGCAAAGTGCTTTGTTTATTTGGCGAACCGCAATGGGCTGTTGTAGGTGACACCTTCCCGGTTGGTTGTCCTTATTCAGATAAAATTGTTTACCCTGAGTTTTTTAAGGCCAACCCGGATTATTCTAATCCTGAGTATCAAACTCAATATGGTGTCTATAAAAAAGGATGTGGCTTACGCAATGTAAATATGTCGTGGGGGCATGATGAATATGTTTACCAGATGTTGAAGGGCAAGATACCTGAGGGCGGTTTGTATATGTTAAGGTATCATTCGTTTTATGCATGGCATCGCGAAGGAGAATACGATTACCTGCTGGATGACCATGACAGGGACATGTTGAAGTGGGTAAAACTTTTTAATCCTTACGACCTTTATTCTAAAAACCCCGAGCCGCCGGACTGGAACAAATTAAAACCATACTACGAAGCCCTGGTAACAAAATACCTGCCTTCTTCTTTAAAGTTCTGATGATGAAAAGCACTGGGTAAGAGCTAAGGATATGATAATAATATAGTAACATGCTGTTGACTGCGTGATAGTATCGAACAAACAACTTTGCGTTTCCGGGTAATAACTGATTGCTGTCTTATTACGCAAACCGATGATTTTCATTTTTCAAAAAGGAGCTTAATGGTAAGCACTAACCTGGATTAGGTTGGCTCTTTCTTTCCTTAGTTTCTGATTGTAACCAAAAAACTACTTCAAATGAGTAAAAACTACTTCTTACAGCGCTGCTCCAAATTATTCTTTGCAGCACTACTGGCTTCTATTTGCCTTTTTACTTCAACAAATATTTTTGCACAACAATCAGTCGGCGGAACGGTTAAGGATGCCGGAGGCATAGCATTACCGGGAGCCAGCGTTAGCGTTAAAGGAGGTTCTCAAACTACAACCACCGATGCAGCTGGAAACTTTAGAATAACAGTGCCTTCTTCAAATTCAGTTCTTGCTATTAGTTATGTGGGTTATGTAACGCAGGAGGTCCTGGTAGGAGGAAGAACCAGTTTAGAAATAGCTTTACAATCCAGTTCATCTGAGTTAGCCCAGGTAGTAGTAGTTGGATATGGTACACAGAATAGAAGAGATGTAACAGGCTCTGTAAAATCTTTAAAAAGTGAAAATTTTAATAGAGGTATCATCACTTCTCCACAGCAACTTTTACAGGGTAAAGTATCCGGAGTAAATGTGACGTCTGCCAGCGGAGAACCCGGAGCTAATATGAGTATTACAGTGAGAGGGCCAGGAGGAGTTAGAACTGGTAGTACACCTCTTTTTGTAGTAGATGGGTTACCCTTAGATAATTCAAGCACCGGCGGTGGCGATCCGTTGAACTTTATTAATCCGCAGGATATAGAATCAATTGATGTGTTGAAAGATGCATCCGCTACCGCTATTTACGGAGCAAGGGGCGCCAATGGGGTGATTATTATTACCACTAGAAGAGGTAAGGCAGGTGTGTCCACTCTTGGCTTCTCAACAAGTGTAGGGTTTTCAACATTAGCCAGGAAATTACCCGTATTAACAGCAGGTGAATTTCGTGTGGAAGTTCCAAAAGCCGGTGGTGTATTAGATGATAAAGGAGCCTCAACCGACTGGCAAAAAGAAATCATGAGGACGGCTCTAACACAAAACTATAATCTAACCTTAAGTGGTGGCGCAAATAAACTAACCTACTTCGCCTCGTTGGGAATACAGGACCAGGAAGGCCTTATTAAAGAAAACGATCTTAAGCGGTATTCCGGCAGGTTTAATGTAACTCAAAAGTTTATAGATGACAGGTTAACGCTGGATCTGAATTTGAATGTTGCCAGTACCAAGCAGCAACGTCCTCCTATTACAAGTGTATTAACGGATGCCATTATCAATAACCCAACTTACCCGGCGTATGCCGCTAACGGCAAGCCGGAGCGGTATCCTAATATCAGCTTTAATCCACTGCTTTATTTTGAACTGGAGAAGGAGTTTACTACAATCAACCGGGTGATCGGCAATATATCACCCTCTTTTAGAATACTTAAAGGGCTTGTTTATAAACTGAACTTTGGTATTGATAATTCCACTTCAACACGGGATGTTGAAAGTTTGCCCAGTACAACACCACTGCGTTTGGGAAGATTAGAAAATTTTTATAACTGGAACAGGAATACGCTGATCGAAAACTATCTTACTTATTCCTTTACTGCAAGTCGCCATAATGTATCAGTACTGGGCGGCCATTCGTATCAAAAGATTTTTGTACAGCAAAGAAATTACAGTATCAACAATTTCGTTATTGGCGGCGTTGACCCGATTTACAACCCGGGTGTTGGGCAGCTTTTAGATCTGACTAACAACCGGCCCGGAGGTTTTGCTTTTATCAATGAGCTGCAATCTTTTTTTGGAAGAGTAACTTATCAATACAATAATAAGTATTTGTTTACCGCAAATTTCAGGGCAGATGGCTCCTCAAAATTTGGAGAAAATAATAAATACGGATACTTCCCATCCTTCTCCGCAGGATGGAAGATTTCAGATGAAGATTTTATGAGGAACTCGGTCTTTAGTAACTTAAAACTAAGGGCCGGATGGGGCCGGACCGGTAACCAGGAAATTCCTCCAAAAATTACACAGGAATTGTTTACTAATCTCCCATCAGCCGGTTATCCTTTATATCCGCCGGCCGGAAATTATCCTCCAGGTTATGCTTATACAAGACTTGCTAATCCCGATATCCAATGGGAATCATCTCAACAAACAGATATAGGGCTGGATTTTGGTTTATTTAATGGCGCCTTATCCGGTACGGTAGATCTTTTCAGGAAAGTTTCCAATAACATTCTTTTACAGGTAATTCCTGCCGATCCGGTGCAGCCTGCCGCAGAAGTATGGAGTAATGTAAAAGATATGAGCATAACTAATAAGGGTGTAGAATTTGAACTTGATTACAGGCATAATTCACAACATGGCATCACGTATAATGTTGGTGGTAACATTACTTACTTAAAAAACAACGTAGAAAATTCTCCTTATTCAATCATCCCTGCTGGTTCGGTATCCGGCGCGGGCATAACATCATCTACCATTAATGGATACGTAAACGGACAACCTATCGGTACATTTTTCTTAAAAGAATTTATAGGTATTGATAAAACTACAGGCATGAGTATTTACCTCGACCTGGATAATAATGGTCTTGTTAATGATAACGATAGAATTGCTGCAGGAACAGCTTTACCCAACGTTCTTTATAGCTTTTATGGCAGCACGGCTTACAAAGGTTTTGATCTGAGCATCAACTTTAACGGCGTGTCGGGGAATAAAATATATGACTACACGCATAATGTTAGTTTCTCTAAATTAAGGCTCGCAAAAAATGTTAACACTACCAGGGAAGCAATAGCTGAAACCAACGAATCATTAAATAATGCAACTCCTGTTACCTCAAGATATATTAAAGATGGAGCCTATCTCCGGCTGAACAACGCTTCTCTTGGTTATAATTTCAATACAAAAGGTTTGGGAATAGACAAATGGGTTTCTGCTGTTCGTTTATCTGTAACCGGACAAAATCTTTTTATAGCCACTAAATATACCGGCTACGATCCGGAGGTAAATATTGACAGGAATATTGGTGGCGTCTCTTCTTATGGTATTGATTATTTAAGCTATCCAAAAGCAAAGTCCATCATTGTTGGTTTAAATTTCTCATTTTAAAATAACAGAAAATGACAAAGAAAATAATAGGTCTCGCTTTAATTTTTGTAAGCCTTATCATAATCAATAGTTGTACAAAATTAAACGAGAAAGTTCTTGATGAATCTTCTGTAGCGGGCCTTACTGATAAGCAACAGGCCGAGGGAATTATAGCGCCGGTATATGCAAAGCTGGAAGATGTGTTTTTACATACCACCTATTTTGACCTGCAGGAAATATCAACTGACGAAGCTATTTTGCCTTTCCGCGGTGGCACCGATTGGGGCGATAATGGAATTTATGTGCAAATGCACAAACATGAAACAATCAGCTCGGATGCTAATGTAAGAAGTACCTGGACAAATATCTTAACCGGAATGTCAAGGGCCGTGACAGCTATTAATACGCTACCAAACAATACCGATATTAATGCAAAAGTTTTTGTGGCTGAGGCACGAGGTATGAGAGCCTATTATTCCATGCTTACGCTGGATCTTTTTGGATTGATCTTCGTAAAGGAAGACCCGCTTGAAACATCAAAAATTTTAAGAGGGGAAGAAGCCATTGCGTATATAAAATCTGAATTATTGGCTGTAGAGCCTTTATTGGATAATACCACCGGGCCGGGACGTCTTACCAAAGGAGCGGTTTGGGGTTTGCTTACACGCCTTTATTTAAATGCGGCAGTTTACAGGGACGTATATGCTCCATCCTTTACTTTTAAAAGTGAGGATATGGATAAAGTGATTGAGTATTGCGATAAGATCATCAGCTCAGGACAGTATGTTTTAGCTCCTGACTACTTTTCAATTTTTAGCGATAATAACCATACGAATAAGGAACTGATTTTTGCAGTTGATCAGCGTGCAGATTTAGGGACTGGTCATAACAGGTTGGCTTATTTTTCTTTATCAGGAGATCAATACCCGTTGGCAGCCTGGCCCACAGCTAATGGAACCGATGGTGCTGCCATTACACCTGATTTTTACCGTACCTGGGTTAACGCCTATTCTCCAATAGACCCTGCTGCTGCTGATCCACGATTTTATAAGAAGAACCTGGTTATTCCAGCCGATTCCTGTTTGCCGGCTGCAAGCTATGCTGTTGACCGGGGAATTTTAAGAGGACAGCAATACGGTATGCTATTGAATGGTGTAAAGTGTAGTAACGGAAATATAAAGATCACCAAGCTTTTTAATATATCCAGGAAGCAACCAAACCTGCCCGTTGACTTTACCGAGCAGGTAGATTTTACAGTTGCCGGCAGTAATTACAGTACTGGTTATAGAGTTGAGAAATATGAGTTTAGTAAAACTTCTCAAAGTGGAAGAAACTTCGGAGAACATGATATTATCATCCTGCGCCTTGCAGATATTTACTTAATGCGTGCTGAAGCAAAATTGAGAAAAGGAGATGCAGCCGGTGCACTGGCTGATGTAAATCGTGTGAGGGCTGCCAGAACCCTTACTACTCCTGCGCCCCCGTTGGCAGCAATAACTTTAGACCTGTTGTTTCGTGAAAGAGGATTTGAACTTTATTGGGAAATGGTTCGCCGCCCGGATATGATACGCTTTGGAAAGTATGAAGGAACGTGGACTGAAAAAACAAATACTGATGTCAAAAAAAGGCTTTTCCCAATTCCACAAACCGCCATTGATGCAGGCTCTAACATACCTGGTTATTTAGCACAGAACCCGGGATATTAAAAAAATTAGATTTCAAAAAGGCTGTCCCCCAATAAGGAGACAGCCTTTTTCATGTAATAAATATTCAGGCCCATTGCCTTAGTGGTTAAGTTAAAAATATTAATTAAACGATGGTTTAAAAATGAACATGGCAGTGCTTTGTTAAATAGAAGAAGGCACAAGTTTTGCCTGAATTAAATCGCCATTAGAACGAGTTCTACCTGACTTTATGAACAAAGTCCCTTTAAATATTTAATCGAAATTGGTTTGAATATAATTTTCTATTTTAGGTAAATGAGAACACCTCTTATCTGCGTTTTGTTATTTCCTCTGGCTGCTTTGTGTCAAAAAATTGACGAAAACAAAGTAGATGAACTTACGAAAGCATCTGTAAAGCGAACTACATGGGAAAAGGTGTGCAACTCAAGCTTTTCAAAAAAATTTACTGCTTACGCCAGGGTTTCTAAAGTTGATAGTACCCTCTATTTAGGCTTTAAGGCAATGACCGGAAAGGAACTTTCGGTAAAAGAAGGAGATGAATTCACCTTAATAACAAAGGGTGATTCTATTACGCTTCATAGCCTGAAATCTGTGACATCATGTAAAGGTTGCGGCTCACAGGGCTTTGGAGGTAGTGGGGTTGAAGGCATAAACCTTGCCTTTATTGTCCCGGCTAAACAAGCGGCATATCTCAAAAATAATCCTGTGCAAAAAATAAGACTATACACCTCAATCGGCTATATAGAAGATGAACTCAATGAAAAAAATGCGAAGACGTTAATGAAAGAGTTTGAATTAATACAGTGATGTAAATGACTAATGACTCCTATGTACAAGGATCGCTCAATCGCAAATAAATATGGCTCCTGAGACGCTGAATGATTGCTAAAAAATCACTAACCTAACAACGAAAACCCCGTCCGCAATCATTGCTACCAAGGAGGCAAAAGGCTAAGAGAGCCCTTCGAAAAGTGTAACTGATTTACTAACCCATACGGCACGTAGTAGCGTTGCAACAAGCGCTTATCTAAATACAGTGACTATAATCTCTATTATGAAAATCACAGGCCTTAAAACCAGGAAAAGCTTTATAAGTATATCAAGATTTCTCAGAAGGATAACGCCATTAATTAGTTGATTGCTCCTTTGTCTACCTGATACTAGTAAGCGGGTTTTTTTTATTAAACCCTGAGGAAGCTTTTCCTATATTCATCTTTTTAACGGATTCACCATGAACAAAAAAG
>JAQBNG010000166.1 GCA_028288675.1 Flavisolibacter sp.
TAACGGAGATGGATGCTCAGTCCATGTCTTCATATCGGGAGAGGAAAAGCAAAGCCATTCGTGCATCTCGTAGCCGTTTCGTTTTGCAGGCGCCTGGTCGTGGCCGGCATAGTGATATACTTTATCCTTATACACTAAAGCAGGAGGTTGAGCCGTGTATTTATGTCGATTGATTGGATTGCCGGAAGAGACAAAAATGGTTTCGTTTGTTTTATTGAAAGTGCCGTTATTTAAAAAAGGTTGCGCCTTAGTTGATGAAAAACTCAGTGCACTGATGGAACATAAAACGGTGATGCAAAATAATTTCATGTGATAATATTATTCAAAACAAAGGCTTGTTTTTTTGTTGATTATAAATATTAGAGATGCCTATTTATACGTCCTCTTCAACCACTCCTCCGGTACCGGAACAATACAAATATTCATTGCTTTGTTATCTGCTGAAAGCATCGCCGATTGTATTTGAATTTTATTGCTTTCTGCATTGAATGTTGGGTGCGGATGATCGGATGCTGTTTCCTTATGACCAGTGGTAAGCAATATCATTTCACTCGTCTTCCGGTCTATTAAATAAAGGTTTCGCTTAAAATCATCACCCACTGCCCAACGTCCATCCGGCGAACCATGCACATGCCAAAGGCCACTGCCACTTGGCGTTTGACCGGCAATCTTCATTTCTCTTGTTCTCAAATTTATAATGGCAAGACCAGTTGGTTTTTCTCTTGTACCCGATGGTCCCCATGCTGCTTCCTGTCCGGGGTTGGCACCGCTTACAGCCGTACCGCTGCTATCCATTCCTTTAATTTTTCTATGACCCATAATGGCAATGGCCACTTCATCTTTTGTAATCACCGCTTCGTGTGTAACCCATTCGTAATCCGCTTCGGGATATAGCGGCCGAAGACCTGTTCCATCAGCCATCACCGTCCATGTCCGTTGCGGTGATTTACCACCGGTTTCCCAGCAAAAAACAATCTCCCCTTTCACCCATGGATTTGTTTGCACATGTCCTATTTGAAATGGTACCGAAACAACATATTTCAATGCACCATTTTTTACATTCATACTCATTAATCCAGCCGGGCCTGCTCCCATATTTCGCGGACCGAACGTGCCTTCAATTTTTGTATCCGCAGCTATATGCTTAGCCGCTTCTGTTTTACCTACACGGAAGTAAACAAGGTCTTCTTCCGCATCCAGCGCCATATCGCCGCCGGCCTCCAAGGCAGCAGGTATCGTTCCGCACACACGTTGATAAACCGAAGCCGGTTGCATGCTTCCCTTCTTGCTATCTGCAAATATTTTTTGCAGGTCTGCTTCCAGTACCTGGAATGGCCCGTCGCGGCGTCCTCTCCCTGTATCAGCAGATACATTGCGCATAAAATAAAGCTTCATTGTTTTTCGGGCAATGCACAACATGCCGGTGTAGCCGCCTTCGGTTACCTGCACCATATCACCGGTTTTTTCATTCACGGCAATGGCTTCATTGCGGGCACGGTTGCTGCGAAATATAAGCCATTCCCCATCAGCCGTCCACTGCGTATGTGTTTGATAAATTTTAGAATCGCCTGCCGGTGTACTCGTTAAAAACGTAAGCATCGTGCCGGTAACAGGGTCTTTCACCACCTTGCGTTCCGATGGAAAGCGTTTACCGATTTGTGAATAAATTTTGCCTGATACTAACAGCAATAGAAAGAGTGCTGCAATTGTTGATCTGATATATTTTCTTTTCATTTCAATACTTTAAAATGTTTACTTCAACCAGGTGCTCTCAAGATGCTATCTAATTTAATTACCATCGGGTTTGCCGCCGCCGATAAAACTGCTTGCCGGTAGGTTCCAGTCTTCAAACGCATCGGGATGTGCAGGATCAAATTGCGGCAACCCTGCTTTCAAATGCTTGGCTAATTGAGGCACATTTTGCTTTACGCCATTCACCACACACTTCGCCAGTTCATAAGCACCATAGGTACTAAAGTGTGTATTGTCCTTTAATTCGTTTGGCTGGTTAGGAAATGTATTTGCTGCAAAATGCACAAAGGCCTTGATAGATTTTGCAGGGCCCCATGCTTCATACATTGTTTTGCTCATTGCATTTAAATCAATTACAGCTACGTTTTCTTCATTACCGGTTTGCCTTACGGCTTCGGGGTAATTGAGTAATGAGTTAATAATATGGCCTGTTGAATCAAACGTGCGCCGGTGCATTGATGTAACCAATACAGGTATCATGTTTCGCTTGCGTGCCTCTGCGATCCATTCTTTTAATGTTTGTTTATAGGTTGTAAATGGGTCTAAAAAATTACCCCCGGGCTTTTGATCGTTATGGGTGAATTCAATAAATAAATAGTCTCCCGGCTTTGCCATGCTCCATATTTTTTCTAATCGCCTTTCGCCTTTGAAGGCCTTTAATGTTTCACCGGATTCAGCATAGTTGGCAATGGCAATTTTCTTTGACTGGAAGAACGCAGGAATCATTTGCCCCCATGCTGCCCATGGTTCTGTACTCTGGTCGACAACAGTGGAATTTCCTGCAAGAAAAACAGTGGTAACATTTGCGGCAGGTGTTATTTCTACAGCGCAAACCTTTGGAGAAACACCATTAAATTCCAGCGTCAGCTTATCATCCCAATGCAGGTATTCAAACTCACGTGACTTTAATCGCACCTTACTATTTGTCGTTCTGATAAAGCTATCCCGCACATGAACCGTGAACTCTTGTGTTGTATATCTTCCTTTTGCAGTTTCCGCTTTTTCTACCATCAATCTTCTGCATTCTGCTTTGATGGTTGTAGCGGATGTTCCTTTTTTATCTCCCAAAATCACTTTCACGTTATAGTTCCCTTCCGGCACTTTTACCGAAAAGTAAAATGGCTTCTCACTTGAGATGTAATCATCTTTTACCCCATCCTTGCCTTTGTAATTTTTGCCGGTAAGGTTTGATGAGGCCTCAAAGCCATACCCTTTTTCGGGTGAATATTTTGTTTCGGGTAGAATTTGTATGTATCCTTTTTGCACGTTGCCCGGACCGAAATCAAATTTGTATGATTGCGCTTTGCATAAAAAGCCTGCAAGTAAAAAAGGCAGTAAAAAAATCTTCCTGGTATGTTTCATAATTCTTTTTTTGTACTAAGCTGAAGTGCTACTGTTTGGCTTCTGTTGTAATCTTTGATTTGTTGTTTTTCGTTCTTCTGGGAGAAGAACGAAAAAGAATCCTCCCTTGTACGTTTATCACTCTATTGAACAATTGAACCTCTCTTTGTCTCTTCCAAAATACTATACGCTTTTTGTAAACCACCCATATTAATAAGTATGCGGTCAATAATAACTCCGGGGTCTATCATATAAATTTTCAACGTATGCTTTCCGGCAGCAAGTAAGTTAGAAACGACTTTCCTTGAAGCTGAATTTCTTAAAACATTTTGCTTCCATTCTTCACTTCGTCCAGCTGTTCTAAAGTTTACTATTTGTAAAGCCCCATCATCAATTGAGACGGCGTAACGCATGCTATAGTTGTTATTAACAGGATGAGTTGGCAATGTGTAAATAGTTATTTCTGGTGTTGCGGCGGCAAGTGTATAAAAATCGTATTCAACAGACGGAGTAGTGCTTTTCAACAAAGCAGAATTTGATGTGTCAATCTTGGTTTTGAGCTGCAAGGGAAATGCTTCTATTACTTTACCAGTGTGCCCTAAGCCATCAACTACTTCCCATCTTCGCCCGGCAATATTTGTTTGCCTGCTGAAGTTAGAAGCATGAATAGAAACGTAGCCGTTACTTTCTATAAAGCCTTTAAAATTCTTCAGTTTATCATCTTTTAAATTATTACAGGCAACTTGTACGGATAGTGTTTTACCACCCCCGGTGAAAGAGATCGTTCCACTTATTTTCTCTTCATCAGCAGGTGCTTTACTCCAATCTATGGTTACCCAAATACGAAGTTGCTTCTTTCCAAAATCCGGACTAAGGGTACCCTTTTCTTGTGATAAAGAAATCCACTTTGAAGAAGTTGCTGCGCTCCAGTTAACGACTTTATCATCGCTTAAAAAAAGATCGACAAAATACTTTTTATTCTCCCACCAATTAAATTGAGGCAACTGTAATTTGTTGCTGATCGAAACGAGCGAAGAATCTTTATTTACAAAGCCTTCGGGGGCAAGACCCCAAACAGCAGAACTATCAATCTTTATTTCAGTCAAAACAGGTGGATCGTAAACAGGCAGGCCCCGAGGAGCCATAGACATAATGTTTTTCCATTTGCCATCAGCTACGTTATTGTTGTAATAAGCTGTTTCGCTTACAATGCTATCATAAGCCTGCTTTGACAAAGCCGCGTAATCAGATGCGCTCAGGCGGTTTTGCTTTGCATATAACCAACTTTTATCGCGGTAAAGAAATTTCTTGTTCATTAAGGAGGCACATACAACAGGGTAATAAACAAGCTGGTAAAATGCATCTGCATCTTTTGACGCTATTTGAGAACGAAGTGCTTTCACCTCCTTTTCTATTTCTTCATACTTATCTATTCTTCTCTGCGCTTCATCGCCGTAATAAAAATGATTATAGCCGGTGTACTTTGTTTGCGTTGTTGGCTCTGTTTGGCTCCAGCCCATAAACTCCGGTTTTCTTTCAAATGCAAGCTGATAGTATTGCCATAATACTGGTTCGATTATTTGCGCATTCTCTTTACCAAATATCTTTTCTACCCATGTCAGCAAGTGTTGCTTAGAATACCTGCCATCCTTAAAAGGCAACGGATCAAAGGCCATGTCCATAAACATTTCGATGTTGTATTCATGAGGCTTTATATCACCTACATTCAACACCCACAGCCTACCTGTTTTCATCTCAAACGCTTTCATCATCTCTTCCCTTATTAAAGATGGATGTGTAGAGCTCAACCATAAGTAATCATGAGGACGTCCCCAGTACGAGGTATGATAGTATACTCCTCCGCCTCCTGCCCTCTTCTGTTCTGCATCATTATTCAGTCGTTGTATATAACCATAATTATCATCGGGCC
>JAQBNG010000169.1 GCA_028288675.1 Flavisolibacter sp.
CAGTTAACGCCTATTACCGAAAAACCGATTTTAGTGCAATATGTACTAGAATTTGATTATACTTTGATGAATGACGTGATGACTTTTATAAAACGTTATGGAGCGGTAATTATCGAAAACGAGGCGCAGCTTTTCTGCCGTTTGTTGGTTGGTGTGCCTAAGGCAGAAGAGCAGGTTTTTATGGATAGAATTACAGATATACACGGCATCGAAGTCAAAAAGATTTAAAGTGGTTTACATGGGTTCTGAATGATTTTTTGCTTTTTTGCAACTGCAACTGCCAGGCAGGGAGCGCCATAGACACGCCACTTAAAACGACACTGTTTGCAATAGTCTTGATTCGCTTACATTAATAAACGGATGGTTATATTTAATTCTCATTCTTTGTTATTTTATCTAAATTTTCAATTCATGCGATATATCTTCTTTTGCCTAGTGTTATTTATTTCCAGTGTGACAAACGCTCAAAAATATTTTCTCTTTATCGGCACATATACAGGAAGTGGCAGCAAAGGAATTTATGTTTATCAGTTTGATGCCGCCACCGGCAAAGCAACTTGGGTAAGCAATACAGACAGTGTTGTTAATCCCTCTTACCTGGCTATTGCACCAGGTGGTTCGTTGTTGTATGCCTGCACCGAAACAAGAACGGTGAATGCGGGCGGCGTAAGTGCTTTTCGATTTAATAGAAATAAGGGAACTCTATCGTTGATAAATAAGCAATCGACCGGTGGGGATAACCCGGCGTATGTGGCTGTACATCCAACTGGTAAATGGGTGACTGCTGGTAATTATTCAGGAGGTAGTTTGGCTGCATTTCCAGTTGCTAAAGATGGGAGCCTGCAGTCTTATAGCCAATTGATCGGGCATACAGGAAGCAGTGTAAATAAGGCAAGGCAGGAACAAGCGCATGTGCATGCCACGGTATTTTCTCCAAAAGGAGATTATTTATTTACGCCGGATCTAGGTATTGATAAACTGATGATCTATAAATTTAATGGGTTAGCAAAAAAGCCGGTGCAACCTGCTTCACCTGCCTTCGCTCAAACAATTCCGGGCAGCGGTCCACGCCATTTCGACTTTCATCCAAATGGTAAATGGGGGTACCTGATTGAAGAGATGACCGGGACTGTAGTAGCCTATAATTATAAGGGTGGACGGCTTACACAAAAGCAACGAATTGCCACCCATCCCGATACTGCAACAAGTGAGTTTGGTAGTGCAGATATACATGTTTCTCCTGATGGGAATTTTTTATACGCCAGCAATAGAGGAACCGAAAACAACCTTGCAATTTTTAAGATCGATAAGATTTCCGGTAAACTAACCACGGCAGGTTATCAATCAACTTTAGGCATAAGGCCACGGAACTTTTGTATTGACCCGACAGGAAATTATTTATTAGCAGCTAACCAGCAAACAGGTAATATCGTAATTTTTAAAAGAGATAGAAAGACCGGTTTGCTAACACCAACCGGAGAGCAGATAATGATACCGGAGCCAGTATGTTTGAAGATGATAAAGTAACAAGAGTTAGCTGGTGATTCATTCAATACCGGAACGCAAGATTTTGTGCTCACCAAACAACATTGTGTAAATTTTTATAAATAAAATAAGTTTCCTTCTTTGCATAAATATTTTCTCGTAGAAAATGACTTTGCAACAATTGTGCAGAGGGAATAAGATGTTGGTGGCAATGTTGTGTGGGATAATATTTTGTAAATTCGTTTTTCCTTGTTTAAAGGTTTTATTAAACTATTTCTTAGCTAACTTTCATTGAGGTTAAGAAAACAAATTCTGATACCAGATTAATTATTTGTTATGCTGAACACATTTCATCTTCACATAAAAAAAGAATATGCTGCCGCTTTAATAGAGGACCTCATTAAAGTAGAAGCAGTAGAATTGGTAGAAGACATTTCAATAGAACTTACACAAGCACAGAAAGCGGCTTTGGATATAGAATTATCAGCAATTAAAAGCAACCCTGACTATTTATTAAAATGGGCGGATGTTAAGCATAAGTATAAAAAAGCCTGATTCCTGTGTATACTATTTACATTACACCTACGGCAGATGCCGACTTACTTGCGGCAATAGAATATTATAATTTGCAGGCTGAAGATTTAGGGTATCGCTTTGCTGAATTGGTAGAAGATTATCTGGATAGTATTTCGTTATTACCCACTGCTTCTGCAGCCAGGTATCTCAATGTTCGTTGTAAACCTATGACGACATTTCCTTATCTTATTTGTTTTACTATTGATGAAACCAATTCTACCGTGAGTATTCTCAGGATATTTCATACCAGCCAAGAGCCATTTTGGTAGGAGAGTAGATGTTTGGGATTATATACTTCTGGGAGACCCGGCCTAAGTTCAAATGACTTAAAACATTTGAATTATTTTAATTACAGAAATAACTCCTAATAGCAACCACGATGGGATAAAAAGTATAAATAATTTTATTTTCAAAAACCACATGACTAAGTTCCAGGTAGGCAACAAAATAATCATGGCTTTTGTAAACCCAGTTTCATCACTTATTCCAGGAATTATTTCTTGAGTTAAAAAAGAACTTAATACAGCCGGGATAAAGATTAACAGAAAAGCAAAGCCATGCCCGATGATCGGGACGGCAGCGATATCACCTGTCCATTCTATTTCTGTTTTTACTGATACAAGTATTAGTCTGTTTTCAATTTTCCGATGGCAAAAAATGAGATTTGGGAGTTGAAAATTTCCTGCCAAAATACCTTTGTTTGAAGACATGTCGAAAAGGAGATGATTAGTTTAATAGAATTACAGAAAGTACAAGAGTGCGACGCAAGAAAAGCTAAATAGATATTTGTTCGAAGGGGGGGCAAAAAAACCCAACCACTAAAAGTGATTGGGTTTATAAATATATTCTTCAAACAGTTTTATTTATTCTTTGGCTTACTGCTCATGTAGTCAAATCTTTTGGCGCTATACTCCGCCATGTCGGGAATAGTTTCTGCTTTGTACTCGCCCCTGTCTAATTTCTTCTTTGTTTCATCAAAGGCTATCAATGTTTCTTCAATGTCTTTATCGGTATGTGCCGCAGTTGGAATAAGGCGATAAATAATATGCCCTTTTGGAATAACAGGATAGACCACCACCGAGGCAAACACACCATAGTTTTCACGCAGGTCCATTACCATAGCTGTAGCCTCTTCCACGCCACCCTTCATATACACAGGTGTAACCGGAGTATCGGTTTTACCAATGTCAAAACCTTTTTCTTTTAACCCGTTTTGAAGCTTAGAGGCATTCTCCCAAAGTTTATCTTTTAGCTGTGGCTGCGTACGTAAAAGCTCAAGACGTTTTAGGTTACCAATGGTTAACGGCATGGGTAAGCTCTTGGCGAATATCTGGCTGCGAATGTTCCACCGGATGTAATCAATGATGGCTTTATCACCGGCAACAAAGGCGCCGATAGATGCCATTGACTTAGCGAATGTAGAAAAGTAAAGATCAATTTCGGCCTGTACACCTTGCGCTTCTCCGGCACCTGCACCGGTAGCACCCAGGGTTCCAAAACCATGTGCGTCATCAACCAAAATCCGGAAGTTGTATTTTTCTTTAAGTGCAATGATCTCTTTTAGTTTCCCCTGGTCGCCAGCCATACCAAAAACACCTTCGGTGATCACCAGTATGCCACCTGCGCCCTGTTTTTCTATAAGAGATTGTGCCCGTTCTAATTGCTTTTCAAAATCTTCTACATCATTATGCTTAAATACATACCGATGCCCCGGATGTAAACGCACACCATCAATTATGCAGGCATGGCTTTCGGCATCATATACAATTACATCGTGGCGGCTGCACAGTACATCAATAATACTTACCATTCCCTGGTAACCGTAATTTAACAAGCACACATCTTCCTTGCCTTCAAATTCTGCCAATTCTTTTTCAAGCTGCTCGTGAAAACTAGTGTTGCCACTCATCATACGGGCGCCCATCGGCGTTGCCAATCCGTATTCTTTAGCGCCGTCGGCATCAGCCTTTCGTACTTCGGGGTGGTTGGCCAGGCCCAAATAATTATTCAGGCTCCATACAATCACTTCCTTGCCACGAAACATCATGCGGCTGCCGATTTCTCCTTCCAGTTTTGGAAAAGCAAAATAGCCATAAGCTCTTTCGCGATGCTGGCCAAGCGGGCCGTAGTTCTTCACGAGACGTTCAAAAAGATCTGCCATATTTTAGTTTGGGGTTTTGGATTTAAGGTTTGGGATTACTTAAGCCAAACACTCTTTCCGTTTACAATTATATTTCAGGTTATAGTTTTTCACACCGTTGCTTTTATATTTTAAGCTAACGTCTTTTTTATTTACCCGGCTGCAATGCTACTATTAAGCGTCTGTTGCGTCGCACTCTTGTACGTTCAGCAACTGAATTCACCATTTTGCAAAGTGCCGCAAAAATAGGGAAATGAGGTTTAAAGCGGGTTTGGGCTTGGTTAAAAGCGAAAAGATTGACGGTAAACCCCTTTTTTGTGCGAGAGCACCGACAGCTAACAGTAGAATGAACAGTACAAATCTATTGGGTACACCCGGCCGTTCATTTAAAATTAATAATTGGGCATTAATTGTGGTAAGGCAAGAATTACTTTTGCGCCTCAAACAATCAAATGAAATGTTTTCGCCTGCTTGTACTTTTCTTTATCTCATCTGCTCTATCTGCCCAGGAACTTAAGCAACCGAAATTGGTTGTGGGTATTGTAGTTGACCAGATGCGCCCCGATTATCTATACCGTTTTTATAATCGCTATGGTGCTGATGGCTTTAAGCGAATGATGAACGATGGCTTTGTTTGCGGAAATACTTTTATTCCTTACACGCCTACTTATACCGCCCCGGGGCATACCTGCATTTATACCGGTAGCGTACCTGCACTGCATGGCATTGTTGGTAATAACTGGTACGATAAGGAAAAAAGAAAAAATGTTTACTGTACTGATGACAGTTCGGTTACATCAGTCGGTAGCACCTCGGCTGCGGGTAAAATGTCGCCGCGGAATATGTGGGCCACCTCTATTGCCGATGAACTGCGGTTGAGCACAAATTTCAGGAGCAAAACAATTGGTATTGCTTTAAAAGACAGGGGTTCAATTTTGCCGGCTGGCCATTCGGCTAATGCAGCCTATTGGTTTGATAATGCTTCAGGCGGATGGATCACCAGTACCTACTACATGCAGGCATTGCCAACATGGCTGATGCAGTTAAATGCTAAGAACTTACCCGATGCTTACCTGGCTAAGTCATGGAACACACTTTACCCGATTGAAACTTATGTACAAAGTACGGCCGATGCAAAATCTTATGAAGGAATATTACCTGGCGAAGATGAAACTTTCCCGCATAGAACAGATAACCTGAAAAATAACAAGTATGAAAGCTTCCGGGTAACTCCCTATGGAAACACCTATACCATAGATGCTGCAAAGGCAGCAATTGAAGGGGAAGCATTAGGCAGCCGTGGGGTTACTGATTTATTAGCTGTCTCCTTTTCATCACCCGATTATATTGGTCATGCATTTGGACCAAACTCTATCGAAGTTGAAGACACTTATCTGCGTTTAGACAAAGACCTTTCAGATTTCTTTACGTATCTCGATAATAAAATAGGGAAGGGGCAATACCTTGTTTTCCTTACCGCTGATCACGCCGTGGCGCATGTGCCGGGTTTTGCAAAAGAGAACAAAATACCGGCAGCAACCACCAGCAGTTCTTCATTACGAAGGTCTTTGAATGATACTTTACAAAAAGAATTTGGGACAGGTAATTACATTTTGTCGGTCATTAATTACCAGGTGCATTTAAATAATGATTTGATACAAGCGAATAAGCTGGATAGAACGGCAATTAAAAAAGCGATCATTAAAACACTAATGACGCAACCCGGTGTAATGCGGGCTGTGGATTTTGAAAATTTAACCGATGCTGCTTTACCGCAGCCCGTTTATACAATGCTTGCCAACGGCTATAATCAAAAGCTAAGCGGCGAGGTGCAATTTATTTACAAACCAGGCTGGTTCGATGGTGGCGAAAGTGGAACGACCCATGGTTCCTGGAATCCTTACGACTCGCATATTCCTTTGCTTTGGTATGGCTGGGGCATTAAAAAAGGGAAGACAAACAGGGAGATCTACATGACGGATATAGCGCCAACCTTAGCCGCTCTGCTACAGATTCAATTGCCGAATGCAAGTATTGGAAAGGTGATTGGAGAGGTGAGCGGGCAATAGGATTTTTTGCTTTTTTGGAGCAAGAGAGCTTGAATAGAACAAGGAAGAATTTGCTCTATTTACTATTGAAAATGAATTATGTTTAGAGCAAGAACTTGCGGCAATGCAAGTGTTAGGCGCAAGCTTATGAGAGTTCCTACATTACTTATATTCTTTTTTATCTTTTCCTCGTTCTGGGACGACAAGCACGTCGCAAGTGTTGACATCGAAGCGACTTTTGTCAACTGGAACAAAGCGACCATTGCTTCACTGCGTCTGCAATCAACAGGTGATGAACAAACCAGAGCGAAAGATTACTATAAGAATCGCCTTGCCGCTTTTTACGCTTACATAGACATCAAAACTTACAGTCAGATTAATAAAGAGTCGATCAGATATAAGTTCCTGGAGCTTGTTGCAAACCAATTAGAAACAGACAATGTCTTTATTATTGAGGCAAACAACTCAGGAGAACACGTTGACATTCGAAGTGTTGTTGTCTATCCAAAAGTGACAAACAACGTTGATGTTGAAATCTATCGCTACAACCTGCAAGGATGGAGGAAAGACACCGTTATCAAAAACTATGCGCTTTCGATAAGTAACACATTTCTAAATGAAAAAGTAAAATGGGCGAAAGGTTTTAATCAGGACGATGTTACCATATCACATTTTCAGAAGGGAAAAGTGAGAGCATCAGAGTTTTTCCTTTTTGGCACGTTGGCTAATGAGAACGTAAAGAAACTTGTGTCCATCAGGTGACAAAGCGAGGCCATAACATGCGCTTTGTAAAAGTGGGGCTGAAGTGCTAATTTTCATCTGTAAACATAAAATGATCAAAAGCGCAGTAGTGAAGCGAAATATTTCCAAAAGTTTCACCTTCACAAAGCGCTCCTATGTTAGCGGTCATGCCATCATACCACTCAGCCCGACATAGCCACAAAACCAATCTCAACACATTGCAAGCAATTCAAAAAAACACATTATGACAAAGGCAAATAAAAAGGACCTGTCACCAAAACAACGTGAAGAACTACTCAGCGTATTAAAAGGCCGTTTTGAGAAAAATACAGCACGCCATAAAGGTCTTGAATGGACTAAGGTGCAGGCAAAGCTGGAAGCTAATAAAGAAGGCCTGTGCTCACTGGCTGAAATGGAAAGAACAAGTGGTGAACCCGATGTAGTTGGTTACGATAAAACGACGGGTGAATACATTTTTTATGATTGTTCAGTGGAAAGTCCCAGCGGCCGTAGAAGTATTTGTTACGACCGCGAAGGGCTGGAGTCAAGGAAAGAACATAAACCGGAAAATAACGCTGTTGATATGGCTGCTGACATGGGCATTGAGCTTTTAACGGAAGAGCAATACCGGGACCTGCAGGGCCTTGGGGCTTTCGATACTAAAACATCAAGCTGGTTGAAAACACCTTCTGAGATCAGAAGCCTTGGGGGCGCCATCTTCGCTGATCTCCGCTATGACCATGTCTTCGTGTATCATAACGGTGCACAATCTTACTATGGCGGCAGGGCGTTCCGTGGCTCGCTAAGGGTTTAAAAATTATAGTGATGTTTAGATTTCAAAAGTGGTATTTCCTGCTGGCACTCCTATTATTTCTTGTTGAGGTTTTTATAGCCCTGTTTATCAATGACAAAATCATACGTCCGTACGTTGGTGATTTTTTAGTGGTGATACTTATGTATTGCTTTTTTAAGAGTTTTTTGCGGGTGCCTGTTTTAAAAGTTGCTTTAGCTGTTCTTTTGTTTTCTTATGCACTTGAAGCTTTGCAGCATTTTAATTTAGTAGACCGTTTAGGTTTGGGAAGTTTTAAGTTAGCCCGTGTAGTGTTGGGAAGTTCCTTTGAATGGATGGACCTGCTGGCTTATACATTAGGCATTATAGTAGTTGTTGTTTTGGAGAGGCTAAGGCTCTCCATAAATCAAGTCAGGCTGGGTACAACATCATCGGTTTGATACAAGTGCTTTATAACATTCACGGAAGGCTAAGCTTGAGCCACGATTATCTTTTCTACCTACGAAATTTGTATAAGGAACGTTAAGCGAACGATGCTTCTTATAGTAAGATTTAAATCATCAATTCCTTCTATGGCTTTGCTCGAGAAGGGCCCTGGGCAATGTGTTTCTCTGTCATATATTTCCAATACCTCTTTGGCATGTGCTGTATATGCAGCTTCGTATTCTTCCTTGCAGGAATA
>JAQBNG010000183.1 GCA_028288675.1 Flavisolibacter sp.
TGGGTTATAGTTTTTCTCCCGGACTTCTTACAAAATCTGGGTTAAACAGCTTACGGGTTTATTTTACTGCACAAAACCCATTCATTATTTATTCTCCATTTGTAAAAGCCGGTCTCGGTTTTGACCCCGAGGGCACGGGTACAGGCGGCGCACTCCCATCACAAGGTGGTGTTGGTTCTGCCCCTGCCAGGGCTATAACTATTGGTCTTGCAACACCATCTACACGCCAATTTATTTTTGGCTTAAACCTTAGATTCTAATTCAACAAAATTTAAAACGCAGATAATGAAACAATTTAATAAAAAATGGATAGTGGGACTTGCACTTGGGGCAATTCTTATTTCTGCCGGGTGTAAAAAAATATTAGACCAGGAGTTTCACTCCAGTCTAGGCCCTGAATTCTTTGCAACACCTGCAGGCTTGGAAGCAGGTGTTACGGGCTGTTATGCTGTATGCCGTTTCTTTTGGGGAAGCGAAGGTTTTAGTTACACTCAAAATGCCGGCACGGATGAAATGGAAGGAAGACAAGGAGGTTTGGAATTTTATACCTATAACATATTACCTAACGACGGTACGCTAGGATCCATTTGGAACAACAGCTATGTAGCTATAAATAATTTAAATGGTGTTTTAAAATTTGGTCCCGCATCAACCCTTGATTCTGTGAAGAAAAAGTCGTTGCTGGGAGAAGCAAAATTTATGAGGGCCTTCTTTTATATGCAGTTAGTACAGAATTACGGTGACATACCGCTAATGCTGGAGTTTAATGATAAGCCTTCAACATCGGCTACACGTCAGCCCATTGCAGATGTATATGCCGCTATCATAAAAGACTTGACAGAGGCAGCTAATGAGTTACCGGTGATAGCTGCCGGAGCTTCCAAAGGGAGGGCTTCAAAAGCCGCGGCCAAGCATTTACTTGCAAAGGCTTATTTAACAAAGGGATGGTCAACGGCGGGTCAACCTTCAGATTTTACTAATGCTTACAATACTGCTAACGAGTTAATCACTAATCGCACTACGTATAGTGTAGCATTGGAACAGGATTTCGCTAATGTATTTAGAAATGGCAATGAATATGGAAGTGAGTCCCTGTTCGTTCTTGACAGGAATATTGATCCACAGTTTTCGGAAAGCGGTTATAATAACACCACAGCCGCTGATGGAAATAAGGAGAACAGAAGTAATCATTACTGGGTAGCTTTTTATACCGAACCATGGAACATAAACAGTGATGGTACCGCCAATGGAAACCTGCCCGGCGCCACTGCTAATCGCCGGCAATTGATGAACCGCGACCTGGTTAACGGACGGCCTTTCCGCCGTTATTCCCCTACTAATTATACATTGAACGTTGCTTTTGCCGATAAGGATAATGATTCGAGATACAGTAAAACATTTCAAAGTGCCTGGATCACAAATGTGCCGTCAACCGGTTCTGCAACTTACCAGTCAAGTATTCCTGATACTATTAAAAGCATCCGAAATGGTGTTACAACAGCACTACGTTTTGGTATAGACACAATGATATGGATGCCAGGCAGGGAAGTTACATTAGCTGAACGGCAGGCTTTTAAAGGTGCTATTATCGCACCTTCACAATATACATCTGACTGGTATCCTACAATGGTAAAGTACCTCGATCCATCACGTCTTCATTTCAATGATCCTTCAGACAGGCCATTAATTCTGTTTAGGTTGGCAGATACTTATTTGCTGGCGGCGGAGGCAGCATTTAAAGCAAACATGTTACCTGAAGCCATGGCAATGATAAATGCAGTTCGGCAAAGGGCAGCTTTTAGAGCTACCAATACCGGGGCACAAAATGCAGCAGCGGTAGCTGCCGTTACGCTTACAAATTCTTCTGTAATAACGCTGGACTTTATACTGGAAGAAAGAACGCGGGAGCTATTCGGTGAATACAATCGCTGGATGGATTTAGTGAGAACCAAAACATTATTATCCCGTGTCAAAACATACATTATTGATCCTCCGGTAGCAGCACCGGGAATACCAAAACGGACCGTTAACATTAAAGACTTTCATGTGCTTAGGCCAATCCCTTCAAGTAGCCAGATAGACCTTGTTACTACAGGTCCTAAGTTTCCACAAAATCCAGGTTATTAAACAATTTATAAATTACGATCATGCGAGTTATAAAGACAATCACATTTTGTACACTGGTAAGTATTAGTGCAATTACCAGTTGCAAAAAAATAGATATGGGGGCTAAAGAGCAATTTGCATTTGATGCCAACGCCTCCGGTGGTACTTTGAAAGATGCTACCGATATACAAATTGGCACTGCAGTGCAATTAAGTAAAATGAAGACAAACCCAACGTATGCGGCACTTGTAAAAGCGGAGTTTGATAATATCACTTTTGAAAATGAATTAAAGAATAGCTCTATTGTATCCAACAATGGCACCTTCAATTATGCTAATGCCGATGAACTATTAAACATTGCAACAGCAGCCGGTTTAGGTGTTTACGGTCATACACTTGCGTGGCACAATCAGCAGGCAGCAGGCTACTACAAGAGTTACGCAGGTATTACTGCAGCGGCAGCAGCAGAACTGTTATTAAATGGTGGCTTCGAATCAGGTGGCGCTTCTAACTTTACAAACTGGTCAACGTTTAATGCTGCAAATGGGGCAACTCTTTTACCGGGTTCGGGTGGAAATGAAGTGAGAACCGGAACACGGTCATTAAAAGTAGTCAACCCTGTTCCTCATCCGGGTCAGCAATTCCAGGTGCAGTTAGCAAGTGATCTTTTTAATACAGAGATCGGGAAACAATACATTGTTTCTTATTGGGTTAAAGCTGCCAGTGCCGGAGGCACTATCAGGTTATCTACCGGCCCTACCGCACAGTACCAGGGTGATCAAAATATCCCCACAACATTTAGCCAGATTTCATGGACCATTACAGCAAATAGCACACAAACAAGAATACTGTTTGACATGGGACTTGCAGCAAACACTTACTATATTGATGATGCCAGTGTTAAAGAAGTTGTTATAGCACCTTCGGGTGGGCAGGTAGCGGCGAAGCTTGATACCGCTTTAGGTAATTATATCACAACAATCGTCACCCGTTATAAGGGTAAAATAAAAGCGTGGGATGTTGTAAATGAAATGTTTGCCGACAATGGAGAAATTCGTAACAATTCCAATACAGCCAATACGGCTTCTGATGTTTTAGTTTGGAGTAACTACCTGGGAAGGGACTTTGGCTTAAAGGCATTTAATTATGCAAAAGCGGCTGACCCTGATGCGTTGCTTTTTATTAATGATTATAACCTTGAATCACAGCCGGCAAAACTGGATTCGTTAATTAAATACGTAAATGAAATTAAAGCAAAAGGCGCTAAAGTTGATGGTATTGGTACACAAATGCACATTAGCTATGATTCCTATGCAGGTATAGATGCCATGTTTCAAAAGTTGGCGGCTACCGGGTTAAAGGTAAAAATCTCAGAGCTTGACGTAAGGGTAAATGTAAATGGATTCTTTTCTGCCACTAGAATGGTTACACCGGACTATTACAATTTCCAGGCAAAGATGTATCAGTATGTAGTTCAATCATACTACAAGAACGTGCCGGCAGCACAGCGGTATGGCATAACAGTTTGGGGCGTGAGTGACGCTGATAGTTGGAAAGGTGTTCCACAAGGCGTTTATGACTTTCCATTATTATGGGATGCAGATTATAAAAAGAAGGCGGCCTATGATGGTTTTCTTAAAGGGTTAAAAGGACAGTAATAAACTTACAACTACATAAAATAGCTCGTATAGCAGAGCAATTTTCTCAAAGCAGTAATCGTAACGGAGGGATGATTCTTCATCCTTCCTTTTTTAGCTCTATAAATTTTTCTGTAACTAACCATCACCAGAACGATATGGGGTATCCATTTTGTAGTTTTAGACAATTAACAAGGTGTTATTAGTAGGTATTGACCTTAGTACATTATCCATCAAGGTTGCTGTCTTGGATGCGCAATGCAAACCTATGTGGCTTCGTCACAATACTCCGATATGGAAGTGAATATCATCATCACCCTTCCTGGAAGGGCAGAACTTAGCCTTGACCTTTGGTGCGAGCATAGTAAGCAGGCGATTTAAAAGCAATGTTCCATTAAATACAATTCAAAGTACATTGGCGCAATTGGTATTTTTCACTAGGTGCATTGGTTGGGGTTACCCTGGTAATGGTTTTGCGACCAGCTAGTAAAAACACATCTGCTTTTTGATATAAAAGCTTGTAAGAAATTTCCGTCAACCCTTAATATTTTCTTCACCTTTTCCGGCCCTCCTTTTGCCAAACAGATGTTGCGATAATTATGAAAAACATCATCCCTGCAATACTGCTGGCAGCCATCATCGGCTCATCCTGCAACTCCTCTTCCATCAACATTTTTAGCAATAAAACACCGCACGAAAAGTATGCGGACAAGCTTGAAGACAATGGCCTTGAAAAAACTCCTGAAGGCCGGCAATGGCTTGCAGCTTCCGCGGCGGCATTACGAACTCCTCAAGCCATTCAATTGCCGTACCGGCATAGTGGCCTTTTTCCAGCAGATAATCCCCTGGCATTAGGGTTAAGCTTTACTGCAAAGCAGGGCGAACGGCTAACATTTGCCCTCACTAAGAACAAGGCAATGAATTTTGTTTTGTACGCAGAGCTTTATAAGCAGGAGGCAAATGGCGCTGCTACACTTTTACATGCCGCTGATACAGCCGCCACTGAATTCAGTTACGATGTTACCGAAGAAGGTGTCGCTTACATTTTAAAGCTTCAGCCACAGTTGTTTCGTTCAGGCAGTTATGATTTGTCAATTGCCGTTGGCCCATCAATTGGTTTTCCTATAGCAGGCGGCAAAGGAAGCGTAGGAAGCTTTTGGGGCGCCGTTCGTGATGCAGGCAAGCGTAGTCACGAGGGCATAGATATTTTTGCATCTAAGCGCACGCCAGCAATTGCTGCTGCCGATGGCCATATAACAGGTGTGCGGGATGGCGGCATAGGTGGAAAAACTGTTTGGCTTCGCCCTGCTGACAAAAATTACACTTTATACTATGCACACCTTGATGAACAATTGGTACAGGAAGGCCAGTCAGTAAAAAGAGGTGATACAGTAGGTCTTGTAGGTAATACAGGCAATGCTAAATACACACCTTCGCATTTGCACTTTGGCATTTACGGCAATGGCGGCGCCGTTGATCCTTATCCTTTTGTAAGTAAACAAAAAACAGCATCCGGTATTCCTGATAAAAAACTACCTAACCATTTACGTCTTCTAAAAGATTATAAAGCGACTGATGCCGTGGTGAAAAGAAATACATTGTTGGTACCTCTTGCCTATAACTCTAAGGGTTACATTGCCGTGCTTCCAGATGGCCGGATGGTGCAAACCTCTTTTGCATTAGTGCAATCTGTAGTGAAACCTTTAAAAAAGACAAAGGCCATTGCACAAGCTTTTGTATTTAATGCTCCTGCAAAAGAAGCATCTACTAAAAGTACTATTCAACCCGGCGCTTCAGTGTCGGTGCTAGGTTATTTTAATGAGTATGTGTTTGTGCAAGCCGGCGAAAAAGAAGGCTGGGTGCTTGAAAGTGCGATAAACGGATATTAGGCTCTGATTGATTTCATACACTTTGCCGCTTTTCAAGCGGCTTTGTTTTTTGTAAGCGTCAATTTTCACTTCGCTCCTTAAAGAAACATTCAGTATAGTAAAGTTTCTAAATTCTACTTTTGAACGGTTGCAGGATGTATGGATGAATCGAATAGTCACGAATAAACAAGCAGGTATGAATTTGGTAGAAGTTCAACACGTTAGCAGATGGGAGGAAGGCAGATATATAATTAAAGACCTCAGCTTTACCCAACAACCTTTGGAAAAGATAGCGATTGCAGGCGCCAATGGCTCCGGCAAATCAACGCTATTGAAAATGATAGCTGGGCTGGTACAACCTGCAAATGGTAATATTTTGTTTGAAGGAATACACGTAAAAGGTCCAGAGGAAACATTGCTTCCAGGTCATTCCGCCATCGCTTACTTGTCGCAACATTTTGAACTCCGCAACTATTATCGCGTAGAAGAACTTTTGGCAATGGCAAATAAGCTTACCGATGAAGAGGCTTTTTCCATTTACGAAACCTGCCGCATTTCACATTTAGTGAAACGCTGGACGCATCAACTATCCGGTGGCGAAAAACAACGCATTGCCCTGGCCCGTTTGTTGGTTGCCGCACCGCGCCTTTTATTGTTAGATGAACCTTATTCCAACCTCGATGCCATCCACAAAAATATTTTGAAAGAGGTAATCAGCGACGTTTGTAAAAACCTGGACATAAGCTGTATTCTTGTTTCTCACAATCCAAAAGATGCGCTTTCCTGGGCCGATAAAATAATCGTTTTAAATGATGGCCAGCTTATTCAGCAAGGCCCGCCGGAAGAGGTTTATAAGCATCCTGTTAATGAATATACCGCTGCATTATTTGGAAAATATACTGTACTGAGCCCTGCCTTGGCTGCTGCCTTTAGTGCCTTTGCAGATATAGAAATAAATACCATCAATAGCTTTGTCCGCCCCGAAAATTTTAAGCTGGTAAAGCCAGGTGCAGGGATTTTGTGTGAAGTAACCAAGCAAAGCTTTATGAGAAGTTATTATGAAGCAGAAGTGTTGTATTCAGGCAATAAAATAATTATAGACACCGGAACGCAGAAGATTGCGGAAGGGGACACTGTTTATGTTGGATTGGATTCTGACTGAAAGAAAAAGCTTTTGTAGTAAGAAGCCAATTGTTGTTAAGTGAATACTAAATACTCCTCTACTTTTAAAAAAGCACCAACGCTGTATACTATCTTTTATGAACAACACTGGAATAGTGACTTATAAATTTTATTGCTAAATTCTACTTTTGTTTTTGGTAAAAAAGAAAAGACCCCTATTTTTGCCACCCCAACAAATAAACGGATCGGTAGTTCAGTTGGTTAGAATGCCGCCCTGTCACGGCGGAGGTCGCGGGTTCGAGTCCCGTCCGGTCCGCATAAATTTGGCTTAAGCCCGCTCTGGTAGCGGGTTTTTCTTTTTTTTATTCTATAACGACCGGAAAAGTTGCCTAATCTTACTCTACTTGCCTATACTTTATTCTACTTGACTGTATTAACAACATAAAGGTACTACGATCAATTCTGCTATAGAAAGCAAGTGCTTTCAGTTTTTCATAAAAGAGCAGTAAGATATTACTGCTCTAAAGCTGCTTACGATTACATTAATTGCTTAATCCCACTCCTCAAAATAAGCCCTCGGCCTGATTTTAATCTGCTTGAGTTTGCCGGGCTAGATCAAACTCCTAAAAAAGACGTTTTTACTTCTCCTTGCCTGCATCATTTGCAAACTCAATGTGCCAGTATTACTGCTTTATGCAGTAGAAAGGTTCGTCTTATTGACCGATAAACCCGCGAACAAAACCCTTAGTATTTTTACGAGTCACGTGGACCTTACCGGAGGAGTCGAACCGGTTATTACAGGATTTAATCTACTTGCACAGTGGTTAAAGTGATCAGCAATCATTAATATGTGAAGTTTAATTTGTATTTGCGGTTCAACTTTTTGGATTTAATACGGTTAGGTCAATTTGGGTTACTGTTTTGGAAACGTACAATGATTGATTTTGAGTGCCCATTTCACAAGTTGATTAATTGGTGGTGGTAGTGTATTCTTTTATACCAGGAGTTTGTATTCAATCTTGTCCCGCTGGGAGAAAAATGATGATGCAGTGCAAAGGAGTCTAATAGTGTAATTAGTATTCTTATAATTATCTTTCCAATCCGTCAGTAATTCTCTTCTCTTTGAAATGTAGCTGTAAACAACTAAATCATGAAGGTATTTTTCATCAGTTTGGCTCTCTCGTTTTTAACAGCTCCTGCCTTTTGTCAGTATAAAGCAATCAAAGTTTTCAGAACAGGGAGTGGCAGCCCAATACTATTCTTGCCAGGTTTTATTACTCCTGGTTCAGTCTGGAATGAAACCATACAGAGCCTTAATTCAAAAAGCGAAAGTCATATCATTTCTTACGCAGGCTTCAATGGAATGCCAGCTATTGATACTCCCTGGTATGCTGCTATAAAAGCAGAATTGCTGCAATACATCATAAAAGAAAACTTGACAAGCCTCACTATTATTGGACACAGTATGGGTGGTAACCTGGGTGTTGATATTGCTGCAGCATTGCCACTAAAAGTAAGTAAGCTTATTTTGGTTGATGCACTTCCTTGCTTAAGAGAATTAATGATGCCGGGAGCCAAAGCCTCTCAAATACAGTATAGCAGTTCCTACAATAAAAACATTCTTCAAATGTCCGGCGAAGCATTTGATAAAGTTGCTTTTACAATGGCAGATAATATGACAATGAATGCAGGCAAAAGGGATACACTTATTAGGTGGATAAAAGAAGCTGACCGTAATACCTATGTGTATGGATATACTGACTTATTGAAACTTGACTTACGGGATATATTGAAACAAGTAAAGGCAACGACATTAATTTTAGGCGCCTCCTATCAAAATGCCGAAGTGACAAAAGGAAACTTTGAAAAGCAATACGCCAACCTTGATTTAAAAGTTATTGAAATGGCAAACGACAGCAAACACTTTATCATGTTTGATCAGCCTATCTGGTTTTATAAAAAGGTAAATGCGTTTCTAAAACAGTGAGGAATTCTATTAAGTTTATGTTAAGCGTACCATGGCAAAACCTAGTTGGGCGTGTCCCTCGCAAAGCCTCGGGTCGGGCTATCCGCTTCAATCTTTTTTGCCTTTCGCACAATGCTTCAAAAAAGGATTTCCGCTGCTATCCCTTACGCAAACGCCACTTCGTACTTAACATGACATTAGTTATTGTCTTCAGCTTTGGTAAAACATTCAGCTTGGTTCGCGGCAAAAAGTTATAAAATATTCTTGCCTGAAATACCTGGCGCTATGACTGGCATCTTAGACTAACGCTAATTATTTCGACTTAAAACTAATTGTTGATGAAGAAATTGATGTTCATTGCTTTTGTAAGCGTTGTACTTGTATGTAACCGGCAACAACTTTTTGCCCGGACCTGCGGTACCCTGCAATTAGACTCCAGGGTAGCGGCATTTTTAAAGGTGATTGGAAATGAAGACCTGACCATTGAACAACCTCGTGGTATGCCAATGGAACAAATAAAAAATGCGGGGCCACCCGTTATACCCAATCCAAAAGAAGATGTGACACGCATCAGGACTGCTGATAGTATTGCTGTAGTAGTATTCAATCCTTCGCCTTCCCAACACCTGCCTATTATCAGGCAAACAAAGGCAGCCTGCTATTTTGCTATAGAATCGTATGGGCCCGGCCAGTATAACAATTATGAGGTATCACCAGGTTTGACAGAACACTTAAAAGGCTTGCCTCCGGCAGTAATTATTAATTCTGAGTTTGATCCACTTAGAGATGACGGTATTTTATACGCCGCTAAACTGAAAAGATTAGGTGTAAAGGTTGGGGACAAATGCTTTGCGGGACAAATTCATTTGCTAGTTGGATGGCCGCCAGGTGCTGAAGAACTGAAAGAATA
>JAQBNG010000039.1 GCA_028288675.1 Flavisolibacter sp.
TTTTATGCTTTTTATTTCAAAAAAAATAAGTCAAACTAAGCTGTATGAAAAAGATATTTATTGCCACATCTTATATACTCGTCTCGTTCGTTTTGTTCATCGTATCCTGCTCAAAAGGTATTACCGAAAGAACAGAAGATATAGCTGCATTAAATCCAACTAATATTGATTTAAATGCCGGCACATGGAAGCCGGTATTGCTAACGGGGCCAACTGAATTTCCGGTAGCTGCACCTATTGCAACAACTTCTCCCGATTACATTGCGCAACTGGCTGAAATAAAAACATGGCAGGCCAACCTTACATCAGAAGAAAAACGAATCGTAAAATACTGGAGTGCCGGTGCCGTACTTCGCTGGAACGAAATTTTGCGTGACCTGGTGGCAAAACATAACCTTCCTCCTTATCAAAATGCCGATGGTACGTACCCGATTCCGAGTGCGGCCAACCCGCTTGCCTATCCGCAATTTCCATTCTCTAATCCGCCGTATGCTGCAAGGGCTTATGGTTATGTTGCGGCTGCGCAATACGATGCATTGGTGGCTGCCTTTCATTATAAAAAATTGTATAACCGTGTGGCTCCTTATAAAGTTGATGCCACCATTAATGTTTTGATACCGAAATCAGAATTGCCTTCTTATCCTTCGGAAGACGCTGTAGTAGCAGGAACTTCTGTGGAAATGCTAAAGCTCTTATTTCCCGGCGACCAGGACTTTATTAATAAAAAAGCAGAAGAGCATAAACAATCCAGGTTGATTGCCGGGGCCAATGTGCGCAGTGAGTTGGAGGCAGGCGAAACGTTAGGCAAAGCCGTAGCGCAAAAATTTGTTACAAGAGCAAGAGGCGACAGGGCCGGCGCTGCTGTTGGCAACCAGGTTTTATGGACACAAATGGAAACCGATTGTATTGCAAGGGGCGAAACGCCTTGGTATAGTCTCGACTTGCCTAAGCGTCCGCCGATGCTGCCTGTGTTTGGAAAAGTAAAAGGCTTTTTGGTTGATTCATTGACTTGCATTGCATTGCGTCCGCCTCCGCCGCCTAAGGTCAACAGCGATCAAATGAGAAAGGAAACAGAAGAAATTTTCCAGTTTGTAAAGAGCCCAACAAGGGAACGGACTGCCATTGTACATTTTTGGGCTGATGGTGTAAATACCTATACGCCGCCCGGCCATTGGGATGCGATTGCCGCCGAAGATTTCATTACCAAAAATTTCAGTGAGGTTCGATGGGCAAGAAATATGGCGTTGCTGAATATGTCATTGATGGATGCCTCTATTGTTTGCTGGGATACAAAGTTTTTTTATTTTAACCCGCGGCCTACGCAATTGAATCCTGGAATAAAAACACTGACAGGTCTTCCCAATTTCCCGTCTTTTATCTCCGGGCATTCTACATTCAGTGGCGCTGCGGCTGCTATACTTTCACACATCAATCCTGAAAAAGCATCGGCTTACAATGCCATGGCTTCGGAGGCTTCCAACTCAAGAATGTATGGCGGTATTCATTTCCGCAGCGATTGTGAAGTTGGCTTGACAGTAGGTAAGAACGTAGGTAGCTATGCTGTGCAAAGAGCAAGAACGGATGGTGCGGAGTAGCACAAAATTCAATTCAAGCGTTTCATTTTTCACATAGCAAATCAAAGCCCCGGCTTCGTCCTGCGGGCTTTTTTTGTGGCTTTAGGCTAAGAACAATATCAACTTTTGTCCGGGCTATACGCTGCAATCTTTTGCCCTGCGGGACAAAAGGATTTTCGCTTCTATCCCGCAGCCCCTGAGCTATAAAGCTTTTTTCATCTGTGGAGAAATCGCTTGAAAAAAACCACATTTCTCCACGGATGTTTTTTTATAAATATCACGGAAGCATTTTTTATTATGCTTTGTTATTCTTGCCTGAATAAACTATCCATGCTTATTTCATTATCCACTTCGCTTTGATAGTATTGATTTTTAAAGGCGGGGAATGTAGTGAGCAAGGTTGTAAACACCGCCTTCTTTGTTTGCGTTGCCTGCTTAAACACCGACTTTTTTATTCTCAGTTGTGCTGCATAGCTCTTGGTGATGGCAAAGCTTTCAAGTGTAAACTTTGCTTCGCATAAATTAATTACCCCATCGGCTCTATCAATGATCATGTCTATTTGTGCGCCGGGTAAGGCGTCATTTCCTATAAACTGCCACGAACTGGCGGTGGTAAAAACACTACCAATACCCAGCGCTTTTTTTATTTGCTGCAGGTGCATCATGCAAATGTTTTCAAATGCATAGCCGCTCCAGGCAGTAAAGCTGCTTTGCTGTGACAGTTGTTGCCAGGTGCCACGACCACCCTTCCTGTTTGATTTTATAAACTTAAGATAGAAGAGTGAATACAGGTCGGTGAGTTTGTAAATTGCCGTTTTCTTTTTATTGGCGAATGGCTGGTAAATGGAAATGAAATCGCAATCCACAAGTTCTTCCAGCGCCCTTTGTAATGTGCCTTCACTTAACCTGGTTTTAGTGGTTATTGCAGTTCTCGTGATGCCCTGCGGTTTGGTGGCCAAAGCTTCAATAATGGCAATGTGCTGATTAGCGTTATTAAAAAGTGAGTGATACAATTGTTCGTATTCCTTTTGAAGCAGACCTTGCGGAGTAAAGCAGGAACTGTCAATAATCTGTGCGGCGCTTTTTCCTTTTGCCGCCTCTTTCAGGTAAAATGGTATGCCGCCCATGGCCATGTAAATTTCCAGTACCTGGTAGCGCGGCAGGCGTATGCCAAGGCTGTTCAGAAACTGTTCCGCCTCATGTAAATTGAACGGCATTAGTTGCATACGTTGCGTAACCCGGTTGTACAAGCCACCTCTTGCAGCTATGAGTTTTTTCTTTATCCAGGACGAGGAGGAGCCGCAGGCAATGAGCAAAACATTGTTCATGTTAGAGGCATGCTGGTTCCAGAAAAATTCCAGTGCGGGCACAAAGCCTCCCTTGGGCGTATCGGCCCAGGGCATTTCATCAATAAATACGGCACGCTTGTAGGTTGTTTTCGGCAGGCTTTTTAAGTAGCCGGCTAAATACCGGAATGCTTCCTCCCATGAAGCCGGGAACTCCTTTTCCTTTTTGCCTTTAGTTCTTGTTTTATATTCTTCGAAAAAGTTAATAAGCTGCTGCTCCTTCGTTCCGTCTTTAGTGCCGGTAAAATCAAACACAAGATGGCTTTTCAGGTATTGCCGTATTAAAAAAGTTTTGCCCACTCTTCTGCGCCCATACACAGCTAAAAATTCTGGCCGGCCAGACTGTAGCAGTCGGTCTATAATTTCGGTTTCAGGTTCTCTGCCTATAAGGGTCAAGGCTTTTTGCATAATTGTATACTTGGAGAAATGTGGGTAAAAATAGGCGATTTCTCCAACTATACTTATTCATGCCGACTGTACAAATGAAATAATGTTTGTATCTAACTCTTTCCCGATGACGTTTCCTGGTGGATGATTTTTACTTAATAAAACTATAGCTGCAGGGACTCGTCAGCGGGTTGCGTTCATCGTACGATGAATCCTACAGGACAAAATTTAGGGTCAGGCGAAGCTGAAAGGAAAATATAATTCTTGTTGAATGCAGTCGCGCAGATAGAAAATGCCGCTCTTGAGGATTTTTCTGTAAGGTTTGAATAGCTGTCTAAAAGCTGCTGCTCCGTCCATCCGGCGGCGACAGCTTTTAGAATTAATTCAACGGAAATCCTTGTTCCTATGATTGTTGGTTTGCCCCGAAGAATTTGTTTGTCGGACAGGATAAACTGCTACCACATGGTTGTTCAACTCTACAGTCTTTAGGAAGTTAAAATAGTGAGGTAGGAGTGTGAGTAGGAGACATCAGGCCAGCAATACTAAAGTGGTATAAACACTACAGGTGGATAAGGTCATTATCTCAAAATTTTGAATCATAGTAACGTTACACTGTTTGCCGCAACGGAACGAAGCTTTATGAAATAACGGTATTTGAAAAGGTGCAGCATTAATAGCTTCCATCCGTCGAGTAATATTTTATAGCTTAAATGTAAATTCTTCAACCGCTATTTTACAAAGCTTGTTATAGCTGCCGCACGTGTTTTTAAGGCAGGTTTCTCCAATCTATTTCCTTACTGTCTAACAATGATTGTAAGAAATTTCTGTCACTGCTAACCAACGTCCCATAGTCAGTCGCGGAAGGAAGGTCTATTTCAAACAGGTAGCCACATTCGTTCGAAAGCAGGTCATACCTTGATTTGCCTTTTATAGTCGCTGGGTTTAAATAATATTTTGGGAGTTCATTTAATTGTACCAACGTAATTCCCGGACCTATTTTCGGTAGAAGTTTTTTGAACTCATTTGTCGGCATAATGAAGTCAAAGCTAATATGGCGAGCCATCACTTGTTGATAGCTTTGGTTGTCAAATAGCGGGAGCTGATAACTTTTCCATTCTAAAGAACCCTTAGTTTCATGTGAATACACCCACACATACTTGTATTCGTTTGATAAGACGAATTTTAAAAAGTCTACGGTCGCAAAATCAAGAATTATTTGAAAATGTCCAGGGTAGATTTCTTTGAGCGTATTTATATTTTCTCTCCAATCCATTTTGAGCTTCGATATTATGGCAACTAACGTTTCCAGTATTTCTGCAGTAGCGGAAGTCCGTGTTACGTCAGCCTAAATTTATTACGAAAGTCGAATATTGTTCTTTTGTTCAGTGCATATTCTTCAGCCGCTATTGCAGGAATACCTTGTTAGCTACCGTTCTCGAGGTCACTCATTATCTGGCGTCCTTAATGATGTCAGACTCTTGTCGCCTAACCTTTCGGCAATGAAGAGCAATAATGAATATTCTTCGA
>JAQBNG010000230.1 GCA_028288675.1 Flavisolibacter sp.
ACGTACCGGGTTGCCATTGTTATCTACTTCATACCAGCTCCATGCTTTTCCATGTTGGAAGCTTAGAGCCTCACCTTTAAATACCTTTTCATTTGTACCACTTTGATCCTTGTCTTTTTTACAGGAAGTAAATGCCAGCAGTGATACAGCTGCGGAGAAGAGAACTTTTTTCATGATAAGCTTTTTTGTTTTTGGTTTTGTTTGATTGACAACTCAAAGATGGCTTGCCAAAAGAGGCAAGTAAATACCACCGTGCATGAACTGATTTTAAGAGGGAATGAAATGCGGTTTGTGTTTCAACATTTGTATTCAAAAACATTTTTTAAAAGTTGATGTGTTGCAACGGCTATCGTGAACCCGTTACATAAGTTCAACCCGCATATTCTCAGTTGAAGCTTTTCGTGTATGAACTGTGTTTTATTAGATATGAACTGGAAGGCATTAGCAATTGGATTAATTACATTTGAACAAAACAAATTATCACCATTGTACAGAGCTATTCTACTGACGGCTTTCTTGCTGAGTGCATGTACTATATGGGGCCAGTCATTATCAACTTATTCTTTTACTCACTACGGAATGGTAAATGGCCTTGCTTCTAACGAAGTATTTAGCGTGGTACAGGACCGTGCCGGGTATTTATGGATCGCCACTAACAATGGCTTGCAGCGGTTTGATGGCATACACTATAAGACCTTTCGCCATCAAAGAAAAAATATAAAAAGCCTGCCTTCTAATGTGATCATAAAATTGCTGGTAGATGCGAAAGACAATCTGTGGATCATAACAAATTCGGGTGATATAGGAATATTTGATAAGGACAGATTTCTCTACAAAAATGTGCCTGTTATAGTACAACATCCCGGTGTTGCTGAAGGAGGCGAAAGGCGTTTTATTACGGATGAATACGGAAATCTTTTTTTATCTATAAGGGGTGGAGAGGTGTTGCGGTTTGATGAACGAAAAGGGCAATTTGTTTCCATTTACAGTTTTATTCCACTAAAAAAGGAGTGGGGTATTACTTCCTTATCGCAACAGCCTGGTACACAAAAATATTGGCTGGGCTTACAAAGCGGCGGCCTGGTTATCTATAATAAAAAAACCGGTAACCTTAGCTATACGGGACATAATATAGAAGCAGAGCCGGCCATAGAGGTCTGTGGTCCAAAGTCGGATTTCGCTTATTCTTTTTTTGACAGGCAGGGACGGGTGTGGTTTCATCAGTGGGGCGGTGGCTTTCCTTATTGCGTGCAATACGATCCAAACCGGAAAGAAAACCCTCTCCAAAAGTTCGAGTTCATTACCACTTTAAGAACATACAACGAACTGCGTGGATTTACACAGCTAAGCGATGGCAGGATAGGCGTATATGGCGTTAAGATCATGGCCTTTTTTAATGAGAGTGAAAACAGGTTTGAAATTATTCCAAACGATTTTAGAAATGAACAGGGAATAGTTTATGAATCCTTAACCGGTTTATTCGAAGACCGTGAGAAAAATATTTGGGTAGGCACACAGGAAAATGGCCTGTATCGTTTTAATCCCTCCCGGCAATTTTTTACCAACGTCCCTCATACAAGCCGCAGTAAAGGCGGCATTGGCGATGGAAGTGTGATGTCGTTTATTGAAACAAAAAACGGCGACCTGTTAACAGGTACCTGGGAAGATGGGCCATTCCGTTATACAAGCAATTTAAAAAACATCCGGACAGGTTTTCGCGATTCGGCTAAAGTAGGCGTACCTTATTTGTGGAGCTTGTGTGCCTCCGCAGATAGTAACATAATCTGGATGGGCTCCCAGCCCGGACTGTATACATACGACCAGTCAAAAAACACGGTATTGTTTCGCAATCCACCTCAGTTGCAGAATCGTACTGTCAGACAGGTGGTAGAAGATAAAAGCGGTAATCTTTGGTTAGGCATGCATGGTTTTGGCTTGTTCAGGTGGTTCAATCCAAAAGACCGCAACAAAGACTCTGTTTTAAAAGTTACCGAAACAGGAAATGCGATGGCTAACCGCCTGATGATAGACAAACAAAATGTGGTATGGCTTGGCACCGGCAATGATGGCCTTTTTGCTTTTGATGGCAGCTCCGGCCGCCTGTTGAGACGATGGAAGACCGGTACGGGTATCGAAGGCAATATGATAGGTAACTCCGTGATGGCTTTGCTGGAGTACAACGATAGCCTGACCCTGATAGGAACACTTGGCGATTTGTTTTTTTATAGCCGTAATACCAACCGGCTGTCCGCCTTGCGTTTACCCGACGCCCTTATGGGTAACATCAGCTCATTAGAGAAGGATGATGAAGGTTTCATCTGGATAGGAACTACTAATGCCTTATACCGTTGGCATCCTAAAATACGGACACTGGTTCTTTTTAACCGGCAGGATGGCATCAGTAATGATCGCTTTGGCTTAAGCGCTTCTTATAAAATGAAAGATGGTCGTTTACTTTTTGGCAATTCCAATTCTTTTATCTGTTTCAATCCAAAAGATATCCGCTTGAATGATGTAGCAGCCCCCGTTGTTTTCACCGGAATTGAAGTTGGCAAAACAGAACTGCGGGTCGACTCTGTTATAGCCCTTGATGAATTGGTAGTAGGTTATAAGGATAACTCCCTGAACATTACTTTTTCACCATTGATCTTTTCTACGTCTTCACTCATTCAATATAAAATGGAAGGCATTGACGACGAATGGAAAATCGCCGACAAAGACAACCGGGCAAGCTTTCCTTTTTTGCCGTCCCGCCGGTACACCTTATTGCTGCGAACTCTTAATGCCGAAGGCGTTCCTTTTGAAAAGCCTACCATTCTTCACATACGTATCAAACCTCCGTTTTGGCAAACCTGGTGGTTTTATACCCTGCTGGCAATTGGCGTAGCCACTCTTTTGTATCGGTTCGACAGGCAACGTATGAAGCGTAAGGAAGGACTGCAACGGGTGCGTACCGATATTGCCGCTGGCTTGCACCAGGAAATAAATACAGCTTTGAACAACATTAATATTCTTAGTGAAATCGCCCGTCTGAAATCAGATAAAGAACCTCAAAAGTCGAAAGAGTACCTGGAGCAGATTCATACAAAAAGCCATAACATGATCATTGCCATGGACGACATGTTGTGGAGCCTTGATCCCGAAAATGATTCCATGTCTAAAACTATCAGCCGGATAAAAGAATTTACAGATGCGCTAACGCAGCGTCATGGCGTTATAATCGAATTATTGATTGATAAAAAAGTAGAAAAACTGGAACTGGATATGAAGATGCGCCACGAAGCTTTCCTGCTTTTTAAAGAAGGTTTACGCAGTTTGGTGGAAGCGGGTACCGGGCGGTGTATTGTACACCTGGCAGTGGAAAAGGCGAAACTTTTATTTACAATAGAATTTGAAAATGAAGGGTGCAGTATGCAACAACTGAATAATCTATTACATCGCCGCGATATAGAAGCAAGGTTGCATGCCCTGGGCGCTAAACTGGATGTGCAGTTGCATAAAAGTCGGAGTATATTTTTGCTTCAGTTGCCACTGGGGATAAAAGGCTAACTGTTGCTGCTGGCGAACGGTAGCGGAAGTTAACAACGTCCCGACCCACTTGCGGTAAACTTTTATTGTACACACTTATGTCAAAGAATATTTTTGTCAGTTTCTTTTTTAAGAAAAGGTATAAGGTCATCTATACTATTTACAACTTTCATAATTTTTCCATCTGGCAACCGAAGTTCATTATCTATTCAAAGAATAAAAATTGGCTCTGATGTTCAAACGAGTTTCAACAGAGTCAGAGGAAGAAGAAATAAACTCAATATTCTTGTTATAATTGTGTTTCTCTGTACAGAATTCCGAAAATAAATTCCTAATACAATAAGTAATTCGTCTTTATCATTTGGTTGCTTCCAACTAATCATTCCCTTTTGTTTGAATAAATCTAAAGGTTCAGTTGAAATGGCTACTATTTCGTTATCCGATAAATTGAACCACTTCCAATCATATGAAAAAATACCTCCGGTTGTCCACCTGTAATGCTTATTGCCGGTTAAACTGAAAGTAGCAGATGGTGAAACTTTAAAAAAGCTATTAATTGTAACA
>JAQBNG010000011.1 GCA_028288675.1 Flavisolibacter sp.
CCCCATGTGACATTGCATGAAATTATCGCAGAAATTAAGAGACTTGACTTAGTGAAAATTGACCATGACTCAAAAAGTAAAGAAGTTTATCTTTTACAACAGCCGGTTAAAAAGCAAATTGATAATTTGCCAAAAGAATTTATGGGAAAGCCCTATGAGTACTTTTTAGATAAGGAATATAAAATAGCACAACAAGAAAGTGCGTCTAAATGGTATGAGAGCGCAAATGCTCAAAAGCAATTTGAGGACTACCCAACAACAAAGAAAAACGCAAATGCAAGCCTTGTAATATCTATTATTACGGGACTTATAGCATTAGCAGCACTAATAGTGTCAATATTAAAAAAAGGTTGATTAGTTGGACTATTGTAGTCCAACGTAGAATTTTTTTGATTTCTTCCATTGTCCGTTATCCCAAACGGCTTTTGTACCTTTGGGTGGACTTTAATTAAGAGATAAACTTATCAAACCCGCTATTCTTAGTGGGTTTCTTTATTCTGCCCCCGCTCCGCTTTGCACGAATGGGAGGCAAAGCAGCTAACCTCATATGCCTTCCGGCATCCATTGGGCAAAGCCCATGCTCCGCTGTTGAAAAAATACGCGGAACAACCGGCACCCGCACAGCCATCGCACAAAACCTTTCACACAGCTAACGTAAGTAACATAATATAGTTTTATACAAAACAGGCACACAGGGCATGTTTGTATTTTTCTTGCCCGGCTTCCCTGACGTGATACATGGCGTGAAAATCTTTAAATTTGCGCTCTCCTATTATGAAGACAGTCATTTTAATCTTCCCTCGCCTTTTAGCTCTATTAGATTTTCTAATTGAAGTAAAAGTGTTCGGTACACAAACCGATGTAAAAAACTTTAGACTTACAGCAGAATTAACGGAAGCGCAAATCTCCACTGCCCGCATCAAGTATGGAGCTCTCATTGAACGGACGATGGAAGCATAGTTTGGTTTATATTAAAGGATAAACCAAAACGATTATTATATACGTCAATGAAAAAATGCTTTTTGAAATATTCTATTCGGAACATAAGCATTTACACTTGAAGAATTATCTGACTTTTTTGATGATAGCGATGCTCAGGAAGTTTTAACTCAGGTTGTGAATTTAGAAGAAATCTGATTGAAAGCATGTCAAACTGCGGTTGGAAGTCAACGGACACGGTATCGAAAGTTTTGAGGAAATATTAGCGAAACAAGAACGTGAAGCTTTAAGAGAAAATAAAGAATTTGAAAAACTTGATTTGGGAAGTAAAGCAGTTGCAAAGTGTAATGGTACGAATGCCTCAGTTGAGAAAACAAACGATTTTATTATTGGCAATATTACCAGGCAAAACAGATTGACTATTGTCTCCATTATAGTGGTTGGCGCATCTGCCCTATTTACATTAAGTTCAATCTATGTAAGTTCTAATGACACTACAGACGAAGAAGTAAAAACACTAAGGTTAGAATTGAAAAAGCAATCTCAAAAAGGGATAGATTCTTTTTGAAGGTTATCTTGAACGTTGGCTTAAGCTAGGTAAAGCTCCTTTTCAGATACTATTCAAACAATACAACTTTTCATTGAATAATATTTTTAATAACAGCCTGCACCTATTCTACATAAAAGCCCTCCGTAAAAACAGAGGGCTCTAACAAAAAAAAGTATAAATAGGTGTTTTCGGAGTGAAGTGGGTATCAAAAATTTAGCCAAACATTGTAATTGGTTTCAATACGGCACAAAGGAAGCCTTAGTAAAAACGAAGGCCGGTATCAAATTAATTCCTGGAGGTTACCAACTTATGTATTCGCTTTACTCCTGATTTTAGTTTCTACTTACTTTATCCTAAAAAAATTTGGGTCATAAAATTCTTTTAATCAAAAAAACTGTTTAAATTAACCTCTACGTAGGAACTTCCTGATAAGTCAGTTTGAACCATTATGATAAAGTAATAAACCATTTTATTATGCAAACAATCCAGCTAACAACATTGTCCGAAGAACAGCAAATTTTAACCTACCTGGACAAACTTTTTCCTTTCTTTCCTATGTATGGCGAGTTTAATGTAATGGACCTGGTACATCAGTCTAACTGGGTTGGCAGTGAAAAAGATAGAGCTTTTCAGCTATCAGAAAAAATTGAAATTTACCTCTGTAAAAGACTGAAATATGCTGAAGGGGATTCCCTTCTTAGCCTTACAGATAAGGGCAGAGCCGTTCAAGGAACAGGCGGTCACGTAGCGTATGCAGAAAAAGTAAAAAGGCTGGCAGAACAGCGTGAGGAAAAAGAATTTACTGATCTGAAAATGGCTACGAAGGTTTATAAAACGTACGGTTCAGTACGATTTATGGCAACATGCGCCTTTGCTGTTTCAATGGTCTTTCTCTTCGTAAAATTGGCAGAACTGCTAAAGCTTTGGCCCTAAAAGCGAGGGTAATATTTACGTTGACTTCTCCCTGTTGTATAAATAATTTACTACTACGTACAGAAAGCCGAAAACGTTTGCAGTGGTGGTAGTAATTAAGGTTATGAGAACCGAATCGGACAACTTTATTTTTCCGGCACCTGATTGCCATACCATCAGCAAAACGAGTAGCATCCATACTACGGTTACCGTAAAAATTGCATCACGCAAAACTTTCCTTCCTTCGTTATCCTGGCGGAAACGCTCTACCTGCACTTTTAAAAGTAAAGTCTCGTAGTATTGTTTGTTTTGAAGTACCTCTTTTTCTTGTTCATAGGTCTGTGCCGGGTTTACTTTCGTGCTGGGCGAGGTATCAATTTGCTCCTGAAGTTCCAGTAAAAATGCTTCTGCAGGTTTGATAATGGAAACTTCTTTCTCTGCTGGATTCATGCGGCTATAGTGGAACTTAGCAGTACTTTTTTAAAGTACTCTTTAATAGAAGTGTTTTTTATGGGAATAGAATATTGATGCTCGCTGTATACCTGGGCCCAGGGCGAGCCATCAAGGTGCGACCAACGGGAAAGTTGGCTTGCGTTTAAATGCTTCGTTACCTGCCAGGTATAATCTATTGCATCAATCGCAGTACCGCTCAATTTTACAGTTTCCAGCTTAACCTCATCTTCTGCAATCAAACCTGTATCAATAATAGCATCGCTTCCATAAAGCTTATAATCCTGGTAAATGCTTTGCACTACCGGGCCAAATTTCCAGGCCTCAAACTCTTCGCTTATTAAAGGCTCGTTGTATTTGGCAAGGTGATAACCATGGGCGAGGTAAACCATCTTCTGCAACTTCATTTGCGTGACATAATTTTCCTCTTCGATCCCTTTTTTTACAAAGGCATAAGCTATGGCAGATGCAGGATAAGGCATAAACTAAATTTTGTTCTGTCGCAAGTTACAATGTTTTAAACCAATACTAATTTGTTTAGTATATAAATTTTTAAACTGTGTATATAAAAGCCAGGCCATTCATCTTTATAAAAATGATGATCTATAAAAAAAGGCCGGTACAACCGGCCTTTTAATTTACTTCATTGCAGTTTTTTTACTTTGATAAAATGCAACCTTGTCGGTCATTTTCTTTCTTGTATAGTAGTCAATTAATTGATCGGTTACTTTACGATAGTTTACTTTGTCTTGTGACTTCAAATCAGTTTGAGTAGAATAAATATCGAAAGCCTTTTGGGAAGCAGTCATTAAATCTTCATACTTCTTGTCGATCTGTGCTGTTAGGTCCTTTCTCTTTGCCACATCTGCAGCAGAATTTGTTTTAAGCGCTCTGCGGGCATCTTCCAAATCAAATATCTGGCTGTAATAATGTTGCGACTGAATAAAGAACCCGATACCACTATTAGAATTAAGAGACAGAGCCTTATCCAATGATGTTTGCAATCTTGCCTGGCGGGCCGTATAATCAGCTGGCTTCTTATCATACACATAAGTATTGTTGAAGAGCTCGATGGCATAGTCCATGCTAAGTGCTGCATTGTTAGGATATTTTTGCAGCAACTCTTCATAGCGCTGCAACTTCGCCCCCTTCTGCTTGTCTTCAATAGCATGTATCTGGTTTTGCAAGTCAGTTTTAGCAGCCGGAGTTGTTGCCTTATTTAATTCTGCTCTTAAGTTATCCAGCTTCACATTATCTTCCTCTGAACCCACCTTCCCAAACTCAAGGCTTAACCAATAATCTTCATCTGGATATAATTCCTTTCCAAGTGAAATATATTTTGTGGCATTTGCCTGGTCGTTCTTTTTTAAATAATACTGCGATAGCAATGCGTACACTTCCTTAAAATCCTTGCCTTGAACTTTAGCATTGGCTATGCGTTCAAAATAAGGGATGGCGACATCTTCTTTCTTTGCCAGGTAAGCAGATGAAGCAGTAAGATTTACTAACTGTGTATCTAAAGCCGGCGGCGAATAACTGGGTAAAGAAAACTGTTTGCCTTTGATATAATCCTGTAGGGCAACAGCTTTTTCAAAATGCTTGTAAGCATCATCGTACGATTTATTGTTGTACGCTTTTATGCCTTTATTATACTGCATATCAAAAAGCTGGAAAAGACCCATGTTCTGGTCAATCGTCATTAATGGATTTTTTGGCTCTAATTCCAGTGTTTTTTTATACGCATTAAATGCTTCCTGCGACGCATCAAACGTAAGCTTGCCCGCCGAATCGGTTTGTGCAAAATAATTATTGATAACGCCTTTGTAATAATAAGCATTGGCATTATTCGAATTCTTGGGGTCGGCCATGAATTTGTCTAACTTTTCTTTGGCTTCATCATATTTACCCTTACTTATTTTTTCCTGCACATCCTTTAAATCCTGTGCAAATGTGCCTGTTACCGATGCAGCGAATGCAGCTGCTAAAAAAAATTTTCGCATTGATTTTTTATTTTAGTGGTTACGCTAATGGTTCAATGTTCTCTTCTTCAGATGTAGTTTCGGATGTATTGGTTGTGTCAGCTATATCTAAAGGCAGTGCATCTGCAACCAATGTTTCTCCTTCCAGTTCTGCAATTACTTCCGCCTCTTCTTCTATATCCAGTTTTGTGATGGCAGCAATCTCATCTCCTTCATCTATTCGTATCAATTTTACTCCTTGTGTAGCTCTGCCCAGTTCACTAATGGCCGATACTTTCATACGGATAGTAACGCCACTTTTGCACGTAATCATTAGATCCTCTTTTTCCGAAACATCCAATACGCCTACAAGCTTTCCGGTCTTCTCGGTTACATTTATTGTTTTTACACCTTTACCACCGCGGTTAGTAATACGATACTCATCAACCGGCGTACGCTTACCGTAGCCTTTTTCACTAACCACCAATACCGTTATATCTTTTTGCGTTTCTGGGTTAACACAAATCATACCAACCACTTCTTCATCCTCGCGTTCGACTTCTATACCACCAACACCAATTGCACCTCTGCCGGTAGAACGTACTTTCGCCTCAGGGAAGCGGATAGCCCTTCCCGAATTGATGGCCAACATCACTTCACAATGCCCATCGGTTAATTTTGCTTCCAGCAACTGATCGCCTTCAACAATAGTAATAGCGTTAACACCCGTTTGCCTTGGACGGCTGAAATCAGCCAGGGCCGTTTTTTTAATCGTTCCTTTTTTGGTACAAAGAATAATATAATGGCTGTTTACAAATTCAATATCCTGCAGGTCTTTTATGTCAATGATGGCTCTTACTTTATCATCAGGTGAAATTTGCAATAAATTTTGGATAGCCCTACCCTTTCCATTCTTCTCACCATCCGGAATTTCATATACGTTCAGCCAATAACATCTTCCTTTTTCAGTAAAGAAAAGCATGGTATGGTGGGTACTCGCAACAAACAGGTGCTCAATATAATCTTCGTCCCTCGTTTTGCCTCCCATAGCACCGCGGCCGCCACGCCGTTGTGCTCTAAAGTCAGTGGCAGTGGTTCTTTTAATATAGCCTAAGTGCGAAATAGTGATAACAACGTCTTCGTCTTTAATAAGGTCTTTGATGCTTACTTCGTTGTTTAAATACGTGATCTCGGTTTTACGTACATCACCAAATTTTTCTTTGATCTCTGCTAATTCTGTTTTGATAATATCGTAACGTATGCTTTCGTTACCCAGAATTTCCTGCAGGTGCGCAATCAATTTCATTAATTCGTCATACTCCTGTTTGATCTTATTCCGCTCCATCCCCGTTAAGCGCTGTAGGCGCAATTCAAGAATGGCTTTAGCCTGAATTTCATCTAAACCCCACCCGGCGTTTATCAAGCTTTCTTTAGCAATATCAGGCGTAGAAGATGCCCGTATCATCCTGATTACTTCATCAAGGTGGTCGAGCGCAATGAGATACCCTTGTAAAATGTGGGCTCTTTTCTGGGCCTCCCGCAATTCAAATTGTGTACGGCGGTAAACCACCTCGTGACGGAACTCGATGAACTCCGAGATCAGGTCTTTCAGGTTTAAAATTTTGGGCCGGCCTTTAACGATTGCTACGTTATTGATGCCATAACTTGTTTGCAGCTCTGTAAATTTAAAAAGCTGGTTGATTACCACATTAGCGACAGCGTCACGCTTTAAGTCTACTACTATACGAGTGCCTTCTTTATTGTTCGATTCATTGTTGATGTGCGCAATGCCTTCAACTATTTTTTCATTTACCAGTTCACCAATACGATTACACAAAGCATCGCGGTTAACCTGGTAAGGAACTTCGGTAATAATAATTTGCTCCCGGCCGCTGGCTTTAGTTTCTACATGAAGTTTGCCACGTAGCACTACACGGCCGCGTCCAAAATGGAAGCCGGCTTTTATTCCTTCCATCCCATAGATTGTACCTCCTGTCGGGAAGTCAGGCGCTTTTACATGCTGCATCAATTCGTCAATAGTAATTTCCCTATTATCAATGTAAGCTACGCAGCCGTCTACTACTTCGCTTAAATTATGAGGCATCATATTGGTGGCCATACCAACGGCGATACCGCTGGAACCATTTACAAGTAAATTCGGGATCCGTGTTGGTAACACTGTAGGCTCCTGAAGTGAATCATCGAAGTTGAGTTGGAAGTCAACGGTGTCTTTTTCAATATCCGACAACATGTTTTCCCCTAAGCGGTTCATGCGGGCTTCTGTATAACGCATTGCTGCCGGGTCGTCTCCATCCTGGCTACCAAAGTTTCCCTGGCCATCAACCAATATATAACGCATGTTCCATTCCTGGGCCATACGTACCATTGCGTCATAAACAGATCTGTCGCCATGGGGATGATATTTACCAAGCACCTCACCCACCAAACGTGCAGATTTCTTATGTGGGCGGTTGTGTGTCATACCCAGATCGTTCATGGCATAAAGCACACGGCGATGTACGGGTTTAAAACCATCACGTACATCGGGCAAAGCGCGGCCAACAATTACCGACATTGAATAATCAATGTAGGCCGTCTTCATTTGCTCTTCAATATTTATGGGGATAATCCTATTCGAATCCTGCGTTTCTTCGGGTTGTAAATTATTTTCCATTCTGTTATTTAACAATTGTAATTTAAGGTGTGCAAACTTACTTTTTTTAACCCGTATTTCCTTAGAAAAGGACGAGGTTTAAAACGTAAAACGGGCATTAGTTACCAACAGGCTGTTAATGTTTTTCCACAGGCAATAGGGTTAAAAACGACAGGCATAATCTTTTAAAAGTATTCTAATCATGCAAAATACCGAACGAGTATGGACAGCTATACTATACTGCGAAATAATAAAGAATATGGGCCTTATACACTAAAAGAATTGCTTTCTCTGGGCCTGTTTACTACCGACCTTATTTGGGTAGAAGGACAAAGTGTCTCCTGGCGCAATGCAAGCGAATTTGATGACCTAAAGCCAGTTATTAAAAACCCGCAAGCTGTAAATAATGGCAAGGCCAAAACTCCAGCTCCGGTAAATGCAATACAGGTTGAAAGCGTACTGCAGGAAGAACCGGCAGGGATAACTTCTGTTACTTCTATCAGCGAGAGTTTAAAAGCCGGAGTAATTAATTATGACCAATCCTACAGTGACGATTCACAAATTTCA
>JAQBNG010000029.1 GCA_028288675.1 Flavisolibacter sp.
TTTAAAGCCTTCAATACTTCGTAGTGGCTTTTCTTCTCAAGCTTACAAATGTGTGCTACTTCAGGTGGCCCAAGCGTATGTAGTTTTATAGTTGGGTATTCGTGTTTGATTGCCCGGAAAGTTTCAGTATAAAAATCCAATCCCAAGCCGGGGTGGTGGCCTCCTTGCAGCAGCAACTGGTCGCCGCCATATTTTATCGTCTCTTCTATTTTTTTACGATAGGTAGGCATGTCGGTAATGTATGCTTCGGGGTGGCCTGGTATGCGATAAAAATTGCAAAATTTACAATTGGCGATGCATACATTAGTGGTGTTTACATTGCGGTCTATCTGCCAGCTCACTTTTCCGTGGGGCACCTTTTTTTTGCGCAGTTCATCGGCTACATACATCAAATCGGTAAGAGGTGCATTCTGGAACAAGAACATGCCTTCTTCAATTTCAAGAAATTCAGAGCGAAGGGCTTTGTCGTATAAGGTAGAAAGATTCATAACGGCGCAAATGTACAGCGGGGTAAACGCAATAAAGTACAAACGGTTTTTCTATACGCTAACGTTGTCCTATTTTTAAAATGGTTATGCAGGATCTTTAAAACAGAAACCATTGTCTTAGCTTAGCTATTGCTGCTGTGAAGAACTTTTTTTCCATTATATCATTACTTATTATTCTAAAGGCTTCCTCTGCACAGGAAGAATTTATAGAACCCTCCCGTTTTATCACCAGGTTTGAGTTTATACAACTAACCGGTGGTGTTATTCTTTTGCAAGGCCAGTTCGATACGTTTAAGGACACCCTGAGTTTTATATTGGATACCGGCAGCGGGGGTATTTCGCTTGATTCCACTACAGCGGAATTTTTTGGAATAAAGGGCTCTCCTTCTACCCGTACCATCCGTGGTATTGGTGGCATAAGGCAGGTAAGCTTTTTAAATAACCGCAAGCTGCATCTCCCCGGCATGACCATTGACAGCCTTAATTTCCACATCAACGATTATAGTCTTCTGACATCGGTTTATGGCGAACGCATAGATGGTATTATCGGCTACTCCGTTTTCAGCCGTTATATTTTGAAAATAAATTATGATAGTACGCAAATTGAATTCTGGACAAAGGGAACGCTGAAGTATCCCAGGGGCGGTTACCTTTTTAAGCCAGCTATTACCACCTTACCCGTGCAAAACGCAAGGATAAAAGACGATGTAACAATTGACGGAAGGTTTCTGATAGATATGGGTGCAGGGCTAAATTTATTACTCAACACGGATTTTATTAAAGACAGCGCTTTTTTACGAAAAGACCGCAAACTGTATGTAAAGGAAGCAGAAGGCCTGGGCGGAAAAATAGATATGTTTCTTACCACTATTAAAGAAGTAAAGCTGGGGCCTTATAAATTCCGCAACGTGCCAGTTAATGTGTTTGATGATGTCAACAATGTTACATCGTATCCGCATTTGGGCGGATTAATTGGCAACGACTTGTTGCGCCGCTTTAACGTAATTATTAACTACGACGCAAAGGACTTTCACTTGAAGCCCAACTCTCATTATAGCGATGGCTTCGACTATTCTTATTCTGGTATTGAGCTTTATTATGTAAATGGCCTTATTGTTATTGGCGATGTGGCTAAAGATTCGCCGGCCGAAAAAGTGGGTCTGTTGGAAGGCGATGTAGTTGTAGCCATCAATAAAAATTTTTCGCAAAATATGACGCAGTATAAAACTGCTATGCAGGATCCAGGCGAAAGCATTAAAATGATTGTGCGCCGTGGCAGTGAGCTTACAGAATTCAGATTCAAGGTGAAAAATATTTTACGGAATAAATAGCAAATAGCAAACTCCAAACGTGCCTTTGAACCTGATTTTCAATTTTGTAATTGATATTTGGATTTTGCTTTTTGAGATTTAAGATTTACTATTTTTTTTCCCTTTTTACTTCGCCTTATTTTTACACCCCCTCCCGCTTAGGCGGGAGCATCTGCGAAATCAATTAAAATCAATAATCTGTGGTCAACTTTGAACGGTTTACGTTAGCAAATGGGTTAAGAGTTATTGTGCACCAGGATACATCAACACCAATGGCGGTGCTGAATGTTTTGTACGATGTAGGCGCCAGGGATGAAGACCCGAACCGCACAGGATTTGCCCACCTGTTTGAGCACCTGATGTTTGGCGGTTCTATTAATGTACCTGTATATGATGAACCGCTGCAAATGGCCGGTGGCGAAAACAATGCCTACACTACAAACGATCTCACTAACTATTACATACAGCTCCCTTCGGAAAACCTGGAAACGGCTTTTTGGCTGGAAAGCGACCGCATGCTGTCACTTGGCTTTAGTGAAAATAGTTTGGAGGTACAGCGTAAAGTGGTGATGGAAGAATTTAAAGAGCATTATTTAAATAAGCCTTACGGCGATGTTTGGCTGAAGCTACGGTCACTTGCTTTTGACGTACACCCCTACAAATGGATGACAATTGGCAAAGAGCTATCGCATATAGAAAACGCAAGCCTGCAGGATGTAAAGGATTTTTTCTTTAAACATTATCGCCCCATAAATGCAGTAATGGTAGTGGCTGGAAATGTTACAGTGGAACAGGTAAAAGAGCTTTCCGAAAAATGGTTTGGCCCTATTGAAAGCGGGGAAAAATATGTTCGCCAATTGCCTGCCGAACCACCGCAGAAAGTAGCAAAAAAGTTAGAAGTTCATGCCGCTGTACCATTAGATGCCTTTTATAAAACCTGGCATATTTATAACCGCATTGATCACCGCTATTACGTAGCAGATATAATTACAGAAGTGCTAAGAGGCGGCGGTTCTTCACGGTTATTTCAAGCCTTGGTAAAAGAAAAAAAGTTGTTCAGTAATATTGAGTGTTACCATTTTGGAACGGAGGATGCCGGCTTGCTGGCCATTGAAGGAAAGCTTGTGAAAGGTATAAAAATGGAAGACGCGGAGAAGGCTGTTGAAGAAGAACTGGCTAAGATGAAGACAGAGAAAATATCGGAGGCCGAGCTGCAAAAAGTAAAAAATAAAACAGAAAGCACCATGGCTTTTGAAGACATGAGTGTAATGAACCGGGCTAACAGTTTAGCGTATTACGAATTGCTGGGCGATGCAGCTTTAATGAATACGGAGCTTGACCGTTATGCTAAAGTAACAGTAGAAGAAATACAGGCTTTAAGTGGAGAGATATTCAGGGAGGAGAACAGCAGCACTATGTATTACTATGCACAAACCAATAACTAATCATGCTTTTCAACGATGACGAAGAAGATTTCAGCAACCATTTGTCGAACGTGTACGACACGGACGATGATGTAAAAGTGGCTGCTTATTTCTTTCACGAAAACGGTACAGTACCCAATAAAAAGTTTTTTTTTCGTGTTGAATTTTTAGCTCTGGAAAAAGAACTGGATGCACTGTTTCCACAGCGTTGGAAAGATGATTACACCGAGCAGGAGTTCTTAAAGAAAGAAGGCAAATACAAGCATAAACACCGCGTTTGGTTTTTAGAAAAAGATATCTGGATCCGTTACCGCAACGATTATGAAAGCATGGCCGCAACGCTGTATTATCTTTCTTCGGCCAATACGGAAACGTTGCAAAAAACCGAAGCCCTCCTGCAAACTTTGGTGAAAGAAAAGGAAGAAGACCACAAGGGTAATTTCAGTTTCATCACTACTATTCACGGGCATTTTCATTTAAAAGAGTTTAAGCATATTGGCGATGCCGTTGACATTGAAGACCATTACAACGAAGACTTCTATTCTTTTAGTGAACGCATAGTTGAAAAGCTGCAAAAGCCAAAAGGCCACGGCCTTGTTTTATTGCATGGCAAACCCGGCACCGGCAAAACAACTTACATCCGTTACCTGGCCAACCAGCTTACAAAAAGAATGATCTATTTTCCGCCCTACATGGCTTCGCATATTTCTTCGCCGGAGTTCATTAATTTTTTAATGGACCAGGAAGAAAGTATTTTGGTTTTAGAAGATGCGGATAACGTTATCAGCAAACGAACCGGCAGCGACAGCAGCGCCATTTCAAATTTGCTCAATCTCTCAGATGGCTTACTGGGACAGTGTTTGCACATCCCGGTTATTTGTACTTTCAACATCATGCACACCGAACTGGATGCCGCCCTTTTGCGTAAAGGAAGGTTGCTGGGTATGTACGAATTCAAACCGTTGCAGCCCGTAGTTGCCAATAGGCTGGCACAAAAAATTAAGCTGGAAAATACCTTTAGCCAGCCGGTAACGCTGGCCGAAATTTATAACATAGGAGAAGAAACGTATCAGCCACAAAAACACGAAATAGGATTTAACAAATGACACAAACAATTGATCGTAAAACACCGCCACGGATAAAAGATGCTATAGAATTCGACCTTAAATTAAAGCCCTACGAAAAAGCCACATTAGCTAACGGTGCAGATGTTTATGCCGTTAATGCCGGCGCCGAAGATGTGCTGGTAGTAGAATGGGTTTTTAAAGCTGGTAACTGGTTCGAGAAAAAAAACCTTGTTGCTGCCACGGCCAACTTTATGCTCAAGAATGGCACTTCCACTAAAAATGCTTTCCAGCTTAATGAGCATTTTGAATATTATGGCTCTCATCTTAACCGCACCTGCTCTAACGAAACGGCTACTATCACGCTGCATTGTTTAAGTAAACATTTAGAAGTTTTGTTGCCGGTCGTGAGAGAACTGATCACCGACTCCATCTTTCCCGAAGAGGAACTGGCTACGTATAAACAAAATATGCAACAGCGCCTGCGGGTGAATTTAAAGAAATGCGATTTTGTCGCAGGCCGTTTAATTGATACGTATCTATATGGCGAAGAACATCCTTATGGCCGTTTTACCCGCTTTGAAGATTTTGAAGCGTTGACGAGAGAAGAAATTGTTGCTTTTTATAAAGAGTATTACCTGGCCGGAAAGTTCACAGTTTTTGCTGCAGGTAAATTGCCTTCAACCATTTTCACTTTATTAGATCAGCATTTTGGCGATCTGCCTATGCAGGCTTCAACTGCTATTGATATATCACCGCAGCCGATGGCTGAAAAAAAGTACCGTGTTATTAACGATCC
>JAQBNG010000050.1 GCA_028288675.1 Flavisolibacter sp.
CATTCCTGTGCGAATTGTAATTGAAATAATGCAGTATTACTTTCTTCCCAATCCCCGCCAATGCCTTTATCTTATAATACATATCAATAGCGCCGCCGTAATCGGGTGGAGAAGGGGCATCTAAACAAACAATATGGAGATGATCATTCAAGAAAAAAGGTGTTGATAAAATTGAAGTAAAATTTTTTCTTCGGCCTCCCAGTTATAAACTTCTCTTGCGGTTATAGCATTGCTCTTCATTTCGATTAAAAGGCTCTCGTTTTCCATTGTGGCATTAATGCTGGCTGCTACAATATCTACCGATAATTCATCAAGTAACACGGCAATTTTATATCGATCGTTAATCTTTTTGTATTCAGGGAAATTCATAGCAATCTGCGGCAGACCGGCATGCATGTATTCTAAAAATTTGTTGGGTAGCGCATGAAATTGGTTGATGCCTTCCTTTTCCGCAAGCCCGATTCCCAATGAAGCTTTTTGCGCAATGGTTCTCAAATCCTCCGGTAGTAACATGCCTTTTAATTCCACTTTACCACTAACTCCATTTGCAGCAATCAGTTCTTTTAGCTGTTGCATAAAGTTGCCATCGCCGCAAATTACTAAAGGGTACTTTATCATTTTCATGGAAGGAATAAGATATTCAAAACACCGCCCTTCATTAACCGCTCCCTGGTAAAGAATAAATTTTCCCGGTTGCAAAAGAGGCACAGCAGGAATGAGTTTAGGAAGGTTGCGAATGACAGTGTATTGACGGCCATACGTCTCTTTGAAGGCTTGTGCCAATCCCTCACTAACAGTATAGCCTAAGCTGAATTTCGGAACCGCATACCGTTCTATCCTTCCCCAAATTTCTTTTACAAAAGGCCTTGTCCGCACTTCTTTCAACTCAGTAAAATATTCATGTGCGTCATAAATGCGGGGCACTTTTTTAATTTTCGAAATGGCTAAGCAAGGAAGTATAGTGTCTAAATCAATGGCGCAAATGGCATCCATCTTTTTCATCGATAAAAAAAAGAAAAGCCGCAGATTATATTCTGCATAAAATAGAAAGCTTTTATTAAAAAAGCACTGTATTCTTTTTTGCACGAATGGCCTTTGCTGAAGTGCAATAGAAGTCTTTAACTTCCTGCCTACAAGTGTTATTGTAAAACCATTTTGTGCTAAGCTGGTGCAGATGCGGTGCATTCGCTGATCGTAGGACAAATCGTTGGTAACCGTAAAGTAGATATGCTTCACTTAAGAAACGGCTTTATAAATTTTCTCAATTGTTTCCACCGTTTTTAATCCATCATGCGCACCGGGAAAAGAACCTTCATTTGCTTCTAATACCTGGGCCAAATGTGTGTAGATTTTATCATGATTGGTTAGCGAGGTTTTATCTGCCTCTGAGCCAGTTTCATTATTTAGAAATTCTGAGATAGCATTTTCGGTTTCTGCATAAATAAGTTGCTGCAGGTATTCACCGCCAAGTTTGATAGTTCCTTTTTCTGCAATGATGGTCAGCCCTATCTCAAAGTTTTTTTGAAAGGCATTTACCGTCCAATGCAGGGAGCCTAATATTCCATTTTCCATTTGCAAAGCTGCTGCGCCGGTATCTTCAAACTCTATACTTTTTTGATGGGCACAATTAGTTTTAAAACCTTTTACATCTGCTACATCACCAAATAGCCAAAGCATCGAATCTATATAATGGCTGAACTGCGTGTAGAGCGTACCACCATCAGGAAAAATTTTGCCGCGCCAATCTGTATAATAACTATCAGTGCGGTTCCATACACAGCTTAAGTTGAAGCTGTATAACTTACCCAAGGCATTTGTATCAATGAGATTTTTTACCTGCTTCAAAATATCGTTGTAGCGGGATGATTTCACCACAAACAATTTCTTGCGGCAAAACTTTTCCGTTTCTATAATCTGCCATGCCGCAGCCTTGGTTAAACACATCGGCTTTTCGGTGAGCACATTTACGCCTGCCTGCAGCGACTTAATAATATGCTCTGCATGAAAACCATTGGGTGTGCAAACGGCTATTACATCCAGACCCTTTTCAGCTGTTAATAAATCATCTATTGTGTAGTAGGCCGTAGCGTTGTATTCGCTGGCTAAATCATCTGCTTGTTGTTCTACAAGGTCACAGGTAGCAACCAACGTTCCTATCCGTGCAATATTTACAGCATGCTTTTTGGCGATTCGACCGCAACCGACGATGGCGAAACGTTTCATGGCCTCAAAAATAATGGGTAAAAAACAAAGCCCCGTCTCTATGTTTAAGAGACGGGGCTTAGCTGTTATAATAAGAAATGAAGTTTAGAAGTTACCGCCGCTGTTCGTATCAACTCCGCTATCGGCTTTGGTGTTTTTGCGTTTGAATAAAGAAGCATCAAACTTACCAAAACGATAGTTAAAGTTCAGCCGGAAAACCTGTGGATCTCTTCTGCGTTCCTGGTTTTGGATAAAAAATGTTGTCTCTGTATATTGATCAAAAAGCTTGGTGCGAAAGATGTCATTTACATTCAATGAAAGCGAAGCGACTTTGTTCTTCATGAATTCAAATCGAATAGCAGCATCTACACCATAATTGGGGCGGATAAAACCCTGTGCGGCAGAACTTGAGCCTCCGCCGAATCCACCACCGCCGCCAAACATACCACCACCGCCACCGGAACCACGTCCACCCGGAGAAGTGATGACTTTTGATTGATAATCTCCAGACAATTGAAGCGAAAAATTCTTTGGAAACTTAAAGGTATTATTCAGTTTAAAGAAGTAGCTAAAAAGCTGGTCAGGGTCAGGTTGATCAACTAAATCAATTTTAGAAGTAAAGAAGTTGGCATTCGCCGTAAGGTCCCAAAATTTTGTAACCTTATTACGGGTAGTTAATTCTAAGCCCGTAACATAACTGTTGTTGGCGTTCTGATAGGTGTTAATTGGTATTGTTCTTTTAACTACCGAATCGTATTCCTCGTTCTGAATACGTGTAATCAGGTCATTTGTGTTCTTAAAATAAATAGAAGCTAAAAAGTTATCCCTGTTCTTAAAAATCTTGGAGTAAGAAAGCTCTAAAGAATTAGTGAACTCAGGCTGTAAACCCGGGTTACCACGGCTTATGTTGAAAGAATCAGAGTAATCAGTAAATGGAAACAGTTGAAAGAAGTTGGGCCGGTTAATACGCCGGCTGTAATTGAACTGTAAATCATCAGTCTCGCTTAACTTCTGGCTCAGGAACATGCTTGGAAAAAGAGAGATAGGGAAATCTATTTTGAATGTTTGCCCTTTGTTTGGAAGGTTACCTTCGTAAGTTGAACTTTCTACCCGGAGCCCCAATTGATAACCAAAATTTTTAATGCGGTTAGAGAAGGTCGTATAAGCTGCATAAACATTATCGCTGCTGTTGTAAAGGGTCACATTGTTAGTACCTGCAATTGAAATGGTATTCTCGCTGTTGATTTTCCGCATCTGAGCTCGTGCTCCAAATTCAATTTTTGTATTGGCAGAAAGTGGATTAGCATAATCAGTCTGAATAGTTAAGTTTTCATTGGTGCCTCTACCATTTTGAGACTGGTTGTAAGTGTTTTTAAAAACAGAGCCTGGCATATCAAAATAATCGGTTGTAATGATGCTGCTGTTTTCGTTGCGTCCTTTATTAAAAGTTGCATCAGCGGTCCATTCATGACCGGATGTAGGGAAGTTGTGTTTAAAGCTAACCTGCGCCCCTTTATTGCGAAAAATATTATTTGAGTTTGTTGAACGTAGTTGTGTAGAACTATCAACCTTGTTTCCGTTTTTAAAAGAATCAATAAAAATATTGCTGGTACCAGTAGGGTCAAAACCGCCGCGAACAAAGTTTCCTGTTACCGTCAGGGTGTTTCGGATGTCCATGAAATAATCAAAACCAAACCTTCCGAATCCAAATTGTCCTTCACCAACACTTCTGTCTCTTTGTATTGACCCAAGTGTAGAAGCACTTCCAAGGGTAATTCTGTCTGTTACTCCTGTGCTGATTGATTTACGTTGATTGTACTGGCCGCTGGCAAATACATTAAGTTTATTCTGACGAATATTTAAATCACCCCCAATACCAAATTTTGCACGGGAGTCAATATTTACCCGAAGGTTTCCACTGTAACCCACACGGCGGGCCTTTTTCATCACGATATTTAAAATACCGGCAGTGCCGCCGGATGCATCAAACTTTGCAGACGGATTAGTGATCACTTCCACAGATTCAATTGCATCAGCAGGAATTTGCTCCAGCGTTAACGTTGTGGGGCGACCATCAACAAAAAGGGTAGGGGCTGTATTTCTAAGGGTGACATTTCCATCAATATCAACATTTACTGAGGGAACATTTTTCATGACATCTACACCAGTGCCGCCTACAGAAGTAAGGTTACCCGCTACGTTAAAAATTTTACGGTCAATTCCCAAGGTCATTGTTGGAGTTGACGATGTAATGGTAACAGTGCTTAAGATTTTCTCGTCAAGTTCTACTTTTATATTACCGAGGTCTTTATCTATAGCACCAAGCATAGCAGACATATCGCCGCTGCTCATGGCATCACGGTTTGGCATATCAAAGGCAACCGGTTTGTTAATCGTTTTAAGACCAATGCCTGTAATACGTAAAGTATATCGGCCCATGAGGGCAACGTTTTCAATGCTAAACCCACCATTTTTAGAGCTGAGCATACCACCTGCGATCACTTCAACCATTTGCTTTGTGGCCGTATCCATTCTATTGGTGATAAGTGTTACTGAAGCGGCATCAACTCCTTTATTAGCGGCGTCAACCACTTTTCCATAAAAGCGTCCTGTTGGCATTTGTCCGCCGGCTGCGCCACCGCGGTTAAGCATTGGATTTTGAGCGTAGCTTATCAGGGTAAGAAAGCTGCCAAATATCAGAGCGTAAATCTTCTTCATGTACAATTGGTTATAAGGCCGTGAAGGTAATAAAGCAAAAAAGGGGGACAGATTCTGTTAACTATTTTTAACTTGAAGCGTAGAAAATTATGACTGTTTTACATAAAAAACCGCCTTTGTTTTAACAAAGACGGTAATGGGTAACCAACGGGGCTCGAACCCGCGACCCCTAGAACCACAATCTAGTGCTCTAACCAACTGAGCTACGGCTACCATGAAATGAAGACTGCAAAAGTAAAGATTTGGCCCATATAAAAATTGCTTCGCTGAAATTTATTAAGACCGCTTTCCTGTGATTTTTAATAGCATACACACATCCTTTAACAGAACTGCCCTTTTTATCCTTTACGTAAATATTAACCTTAGCCTTACTCCAGCATTACAGTACTTATAATTTCATGTATACCTTACTTTGCCATATCACAAATGCGATTTTCCGCCCATCAAAAAACGTTTGTTAAAAACTGAGGAATTAAAAACAGGCTTCTTTTTTGCCTTAAATTTGGATACTATGCACAAAGCATTAAAATACCTTTTTGATATGAAGAGATTTCCAATTATCCTGATACTGGCTATTGCTGGTGTTTTTTTCGCCACCCGTTCCTCTGGAAAATCAAATGCTGCACCTCCTACCAAGTATGAAAAGATCCTGCAGATGGTTGGCGCTATTTTAACCCAGGGACATTACCAGCCTAAAGACATTAATGATGAATTTTCACGCCAGATCTTTAATAAATATTTTGAAGATTTAGACCCTGAGAAAAACATTTTTCTTGCCGGCGACTTAAATTCACTGGAAAGGTTCGCTACTAAAATTGATGATGAAGTAAAAGGTGCACCCGTACAGTTTTTTATTGAAGCGGGCAAGCTTTTCGATACAAGAGTAAAAGAAGCGGAAGCTTATTATAAAGAGATGTTGGTAAAACCTTTCGACTTTTCGAAAGAGGAGACATACATCGGTGACGGCGATAAGAAATCGTTCCCTGCAACTGATGCTGCAAGAAAAGATGAATGGAGAAAATACCTGAAGTATTTAACGCTGCAACGCTATGCAGATTTAGTTGACAGTCGTGAAAGTAACAAAGGGAAAGAAGGCGCTATAACAAAGACGGATGCTGAACTGGAGAAAGAAGCCCGCGATAAAGTGCTGGCTGCCATGAACCGGACATTTGACCGCTATCGCAATAAGTTTACTGAAGAAGATAAGTTCAGTGTGTTTGTGAATGTGATTACAGAAATGATGGACCCCCATACAGAGTTTATGCCGCCATTAGACAAGCGTTATTTTGACGAAACCATGAGCGGAAGCTTCTTTGGAATTGGTGCCCAGTTAACTTATGAAGAAGGTAATATCAAAATTGCTTCTGTATTACCGGGAGGCCCTGCGCAGAAAAGTGCTGAAGTAGAAGCCGGTGATATTATTGTAAGAGTAGCGGAAGGTAAAGAAGGCACTGCTACTGAACTTTCTGGTTTTACTGTACAAGACGCTGTGAAGTTGATTCGCGGCAAAATGGGTTCTGAAGTAAAACTCACACTCCGTAAAAAAGACGGTACGCTTAAAAATCTTACGTTGGTGCGTGACAAAATTGTTCAGGACGAAGCTTATGTGCGTAGTGCAGTGATTAATGAAGGAAGCCAGAAAGTTGGTTATATATACCTGCCAGAATTTTACGCAGACTTTGGTCAAATGGATGGTGTACGCAGCGGTATGGATGTAGCTAAAGAAGTGAACAAGTTAAAAGGCGAAGGTATAGATGGTATCGTGATTGACCTGCGCAACAACGGCGGTGGTGCATTGTACGATGTGATACAGATAGCAGGATTATTTATTGATGAGGGCCCTGTAGTTCAGGTGCGTGATCGTCAGGGTAAGCCACAGGTTATGAAAGATCGTGATGGCGGAATTATATATGATGGGCCGTTAGTTATCATGGTAAATGAAATGAGTGCATCTGCCTCGGAGATATTAGCTGCAGCAATGCAGGATTATGGTCGTGGAGTTGTAATGGGAAGCAGCAGTACGTATGGTAAAGGAACAGTGCAAAGAACTATTGGCCTGGACCCTGAATCAAACTTCACCAATGCAAATTCCGACCTGGGTTCTTTAAAATTAACCCTGCAAAAATTCTATCGTGTAAACGGTGGTTCAACACAGCAAAAAGGTGTAGTGCCTGATGTTGTAGTTCCCGATTACCTTGAATACCTTAAAATTCGTGAAAAGGACAATCCTTATTCTTTAAAATATGATGAGATAACCAAGGCATCCTACCCAATGTGGAAAACAGGGTATAACCGTGAGTCCATTACACAAATGGCCGCTAACCGTATTGCTTCTGATACAATATTTAAACGCATACAGGAGGCGAGTGTGTTTGTAGGTAAGCAGAATGATAAAGAATATTCTCTTCAAATAAATAAGTACCGGCAGGATCAAAAACAAATTCGGGAAGCTGTTAAAAAGATTGAAGGCCTTACTAAATTGGTGAAGCCTTTACCAGCAAATTTCATGAAGCAGGACGAGAGCAAGTATATATCTGTTGATAAGGATAAAAATGAACGTTATAAGCAATGGCTGACTGCCGTAAGTAAAGATATTTACGTTGACCAGGCAGTAAAAGTGATCAATGACATGGTTGCCCAACAGAACCTTGCAAAAGCCAATAGCAAGAAAGAACCGGTTAAGGCCTTTTAAAATAAGAGGTTTAAATAAAAATCCCCTTGCATGCAAGGGGATTTTTATTTTATGTATCAAGACACCAAACTTGAACTGTCTTACTTTTTACAGGTATCGCTCTTTTATAATATTAATGTGATGCTGAACATGGCCCGGGATAATAAAGCCAATCGCATTGACAGATATCGGGTTATTATTAGATGTGCCTATTGAAGCCAACTGCTCTTCATCAAACGATCGAAACATTAGTTCAATACTTCTTCTTACAGTTTCAAACTCTTTTATCAATTCATCGTTAGACCTGCGATCCGCCTTTGATGCAGCAGCGTAATCGTTCTCTTCAAAACCTGGAAGCGGGGTTGCATCTTTCCTGGCAAAGCATAGAGCCCTGTATGCGAAAATTCGTTCTGCATCAATAATATGTTGAAGCAGCCCTTTTATACTCCATTTTCCTTCGGCATACCGATGGATCCATTTATCCTCCGGGAGGTTTTTAAAAAATGAAAGTGCTGTTTCGCTGTTGTAGCTGATGGCATCCTGTACATTATCTTCCTGCACAAGTTTAATATAATTATGGTAAAAAGCCGGTACAGTTGTTAGATCAGGTTTGGACATAAGGGTCAGTTGGGGGTAAGGTTAATTGAAGCAAAACATCTTAAGCTTATGATGCGGTACGCTTACTTCAGGATCTTTGAGAAAAAGGTTTTCATGTCATTCCATGATGCACTATCTGCAGCAGCGTTGTATTGAATCGGCATTTTAAATTTTGTTCCTGTCTCTGTTGCTTTCGGATTTGTAAAGGCATGGGTTGCATTCTCATATGTTTTGAAAGTATAAGCAACACCAGCGGAGTCCATGCTTTTTTTAAAAGCGTCAACCTGGGGTTGCGGCACAAAGCTATCAGCAGCTCCATGACAAATTAAGAACTGCGCTTTGGTTCCTTTTTGTGGCGGCACCCCTTCTAAGCCACCATGAAAGCTTACAACACCGGCAACCGGGCCACCCATTTTTGCATAATTTAAAACCATTGATCCGCCAAAGCAATAGCCGATTGCAACTACCTGCGATGTATCGGCCTGAGCATACGTTTTGGCTTTTTGGAGGGCGGCATCTAATCGTTCCCTACCCAGTTGGGGATTTGTGTAGAATGACATTGCTTCTTTTTGCGCTTCTTCCGGATTTCCGGCCTGCTTTCCATCTCCATACATGTCTACAGCTACAGCGAAGTAGCCCATTTCTGCCAACATCTTTGCCCGCATGCGGGGATATTCTGTTAGTCCCCACCACTCTGGTACAACTAAAATAATTGGCCTTTTAGCAGTACTGCTTTCATTATATGCGACAAAACTTTTTAGCGTCACATCATTAGCTGTGTAACTGACGGCTTCTTCTTTTATTGCCATTTGTGCTGAATCTCCTGCTTGGCTGCTATCTTTTTTTTCTGTGTTGACTGTAGACTCGTTGTTGCAGGAAAGCATGACTAAACTAACACCAAGAGCTAACAGAAGGTTTGATCTCATCATTGGTAAAAATTTTTTAGTTAAATGAAGCGGCAAAGTTCAGTAAAAGATGTACTGCTTGTGAAAAATTCGAAGAAAGAATTCAATCCGTCCGGATTCATCAATATGCTATCTTGGAATAGTAACATAGATCAAATGCGGATTACGGTAACAAAAAATAAAACCCCGCAAATGGCGGGGTTTTATTTTTTATGCGAACTTTTTATCAGGCAGCTACAACCTTTGTTTTTTTCTTTACGGCTGGAGTTTTTGTTTTGATCTTTAATTCCTTGCCATCAACTTTTATCTTTTCTGTACCCTTTTTTATTTTGCCGTCTTTTGATAAAGCATCAGCCATTTTTATAGCTTCAAAAGCGTTTACTAATCCACCGGTGCGGCTTAAAGCAGAGAAAGGAACTTTATCACCTGTACCTGGGTTTGTTACATCTTCAGAGAACGGTACAGCGCTTTTTTCAATGATCATTTTTACCTGCTGCGGGGTAAAGGCCGGATAATATTCTAAAATAAGAGCCGCAACTCCTGCAACCACAGGTGATGCCATTGACGTACCTGAAAAATTTGCATAATTGTTACCACCGGGAACAGAAGAATAAATATTAACACCCGGTGCAAATACATCCACTTCATTCTTGCCATAGTTAGAAAAGTTGGCAACAACCTTTGACTTTTCTGCGCCGCTGGCACCAATGGTTAACCAGTTGGAAGCTCTTTTTTTATCGGCTTTAAAAACAGGGGTTGGAAAGTTCCAGGCAGTATCAATATTAGCGGCATCGTTTCCAGCCGCATGAACTAATAAAACACCCTTGCTTTCAGCATACTTCACAGCATCATCTACCCAGCTTTTCTCCGGCGATACACCTTTTCCAAAGCTCATGTTGATGACTTTCGCCCCGTTATCAGCGGCATAGCGAATTGCTAACGCAATGTCCTTGTCATGTTCATCGCCATCAGGCACTGCCCGTAAGGTCATAATGCGCACGTTGTCTGCTATACCATCAATGCCTTTTTTGTTACCACGGGCAGCGGCAATAATTCCTGATACGTGAGTACCATGATCTGCGCCGGTAGCCATAATATCGTTGTTGCCATAGGCACGGTCATTAATATCGGCTTCATTGTCTTTTACTATATCACCACGGTAATTTGCCGGAGGAGCGTCCGTTGATTCCGCCTTGCTCAACTGGCTTTCTATATCGTCAATAAGTTGCTTATTGGTAATGTCGGTATTGTTATTATTTGCTGCACCAATATTTGTCATTATACCTTTTAAAGCCTTCGCCTCTTTTTCAGTAGGCGTGTAGGCTTCAAGATCTTTGATTGAATAAACAGGCTTACCTAAATCTTTGGCAATTACAGAATCTCCTTTCTTAACATCAGGGTAAATTCTTTTGATCATAAGAATCTCATTCATATCTACACCCTTGTTAACATCGCTACCTGACTTCGCCCACATTTTGTATAATTCCTGGTCTTCTTTACTTAAGCCAGAAGGGTCTTTCACGTTTTCAAACTTTGATTTGTAACGATGATATACACGGGCAGCTTCGTAACTGTCTTTGCCAACATTACGACCATCTTTTCCACCCAAAAAATTCCAGCCATGTACATCATCTGCATAGCCGTTTTTATCATCATCTATACCATTGCCGGGAATCTCTTTAGGATTAGTCCACATAACCGG